>NZ_KV789202.1:163996-316532 GCF_001807495.1 Corynebacterium sp. HMSC08C04
AAGCAGATGCTCTACCAATTGAGCTAATGCCCCATTGTTCCGTGGTGGGCCTAGCAAGAATCGAACTTGCGACCTCATCGTTATCAGCGATGCGCTCTAACCGACTGAGCTATAGGCCCCTGTGCGGAACGAGATTTAACTTTACATACCGATCCGGCAAATACACAAATCGCCAGCGCAGCCAAGGTTTTAGAAGGTTGTTTAAAAAGCGAAACCGGCACCGTCTCTTAAGAATTTAAACCTAAAAGACGATGCCGGTTAGATGTGGGCTAGCGGGCTCGGGCTTTAGCCATGACCAGACTGGATACCCAGCTTGAAACCACCGAAGACGTCCACGATGGCGTTATAAAGTACCGCGAGCAGCGGCGCCAGCAGCATGTTGAACACCGCCACGATTGCGCCGAAGAGAGCAGAGATAGACAAGACCACACCGAAGGTCACTTCGAAGGCGCCGCCCACTCCGCCGACAAGGCTGTTGAGGGAATCCCAGATTCCTGCCTGATCGAGGCCGAAGTAGAGCAGGCACACGGCAAGCAGCCATGCGATAAGCCCGACGAGGGACATCGCCAAGCCCACGCGGAAGGCCGAAATCGGTGAGATCCGCGTAAGGGTTACGTCTCGTCTTGCCATGGATTACTCCTCGCTATCTGCTGCGTTCTTGGAATCCGCAACCTTGAGGTGTTCCTGCTGAACGTCCTCAACGGATTTCTCACCCTTGGCCACAGCCTGTGCATCTTCCTCACCATCGTCCTCAACGTTGCGGTCGATTGCAAGCAATTCGACGTCGTCGGAGAGATTGACCAGGCGCACTCCCATGGTGGCGCGGGAGGAAGGACGAATCTGGCCTACCTCGGTGCGGATGACGCCCCCAGCGGAGGTGATAGCGAAGATCTCGTCTTCCTCATCGACGGAGATAGCGCCGATGAGCTTGCCGCGCTTCGGGGTGTACTTGAAGGTCATAACGCCCAAGCCACCGCGGCCCTGTGGCGTGTACTCCTCGATAGCGGTGCGCTTGCCGTAGCCGCCGGAGGTGGCAACCAGCAGGTACTCGCCATCGTGAACCACGGACATGGACAAAAGCTGGTCATCGTCGCGGAAGCGCATGCCCTTCACACCGGCGGTAGCACGGCCCATCGGGCGCAGCTGGTCGTCGTCAGCGGTGAAGCGGATGGCCTGGCCCTGCTCAGAGGTCAGCAGGATGTCATCGCCTTCGTCGACGAGGGACGCGCCGATGAGCGCATCACCCTCGTTGAGGTTAATGGCGATTAGACCGGCAGAACGTGCGGACTCGTAATCGGTGAGGCGGGACTTTTTGACGCGGCCCTGCTTGGTGGCCAAGACGAGGTAAGGAGCGTCCTCGTAGGACTGAATCTGAATGACCTGTGCGATCTTCTCCTCCGGCTGGAACTCCAGCAGGTTAGCCACGTGCTGGCCACGTGCGGTACGGCCTGCCTCCGGCAGCTCATAAGCCTTGAGGCGGTAAACACGGCCAAAGTTGGTGAAGAAGAGGATCCAGTCGTGTGTGGAGCAGACAAAGAAGTTCTTGACGATGTCGTCCTGCTTGAGCTCCGCACCGCGCACGCCCTTGCCGCCGCGCTTCTGCGCCTTGTAGGCATCAACCTTTGTGCGCTTTGCGTAGCCAGTGGAGGTGATCGTGACGACCACGTTCTCGCGGGCGATAAGATCCTCGTCGGTGACGTCGCCAGAAGCGGCCACGATCTGGGTACGGCGCTCATCGCCGTACTTTTCAACGATCTCAGCGAGCTCGTCGTGGACGATCTGACGCTGGCGTTCCTCGCGGGCGAGAATGTCCTTGAGGTCAGCAATGATCTCTTCGATCTCAGCCAACTCGTCAATGATCTTCTGGCGCTCCAGGGCTGCCAGCTTACGCAGCTGCATCGCGAGGATGGCGTCTGCCTGTACGTCATCGACGTCGAGAAGCTCTTTCAACCCTTCTCGCGCTTCGTCGACCGTTGGGGAACGGCGGATAAGCGCGATGACCTCGTCGAGCATATCGAGGGCCTTAACCAAACCACGCAGGATGTGGGCGCGCTTTTCGGCCTCATCCAGGCGGTACTGGGTACGGCGAACGATGACCTCGATCTGGTGCGCAACGTAGTAGCGCAGCATCTGGTCCAGGCGCAGGGTGCGCGGCACGCCATCGACGATGGAGAGCATGTTTGCGCCGAAGGAGGTCTGCAGCTGGGAGTGCTTGTAGAGGTTGTTGAGCACGACGCGAGCGACGGCATCGCGCTTCAGGGTGACCACGATGCGCATGCCGACGCGGTCAGAGGACTCGTCCTCAATCTTGGAGATGCCAGCGATCTTGCCATTGGCAACAGACTCCGCGATGTTGGAGATCATGTTATCCGGGTTGACCTGGTACGGCAGCTCGGTAATAACGATGGTCTGGCGGGAGCCAGACTCCTCGATGGAGGTCACACCGCGCATACGGATAGAGCCGCGGCCGGTGGTGTAGGCATCCTTGATGCCCTGGTCACCAACGATGAGGCCGGCGGTTGGAAAGTCCGGACCCTTCACGCGTTCCATGCAGGCTGCCAGCGCCTCTTCGTCGGAAGCCTCTGGGTTATCCAGCAGCCAGAAGATAGCCTCAGCCAGCTCGTTGAGGTTGTGCGGCGGGATGTTCGTGGCCATGCCGACGGCGATACCGCCGGAGCCGTTCATCAGCAGGTTCGGAACGCGGGAAGGCAGGATGTCCGGTTCCTGGGTCTTACCGTCGTAGTTCGGGGAGAAGTCGACGGTGTTTTCGCGAATGTCACGGACCATCTCCATGGCCAGCGGGGTCATGCGGCACTCGGTGTAACGCATTGCCGCTGGGCCGTCGTTGCCGCGGGAACCGAAGTTACCCTGGCCGTCGACCAGCGGGTAGCGCATGTTCCAGGACTGCGCCAAGCGCACCAACGTGTCATAGATTGCGGAGTCACCGTGCGGGTGGAATTGACCCATGGTGTCCGAGACCGGGCGAGCGGACTTCACGTAGCCGCGCTCGGGGCGGTAGCCGGAGTCGAACATCGCGTACAGGATGCGGCGGTGCACCGGCTTCAGGCCGTCGCGTACCTCTGGCAGAGCACGGCCGACGATGACGGACATGGCGTAGTCGATGTAACTCGACTCCATCTCCTCGTTGATATCAATCGGTTGAATACGATCAAAGAGATCGTCATTTTGGTCACTCATAACGGCAAATTCTACCCTCTGCGCCCCTCTCCCGCCGCCTGCGCCGCGCTAGTGATACCACGGTGATACCATCGGGCCATGGCTATGACTCTTCGTCTTACAGCGGAACAGGATCATGCGCTGACCCTCCTGGCCTCCGCGCAAGGCACCTCCAAGCACGAGGCGGTGGTGCGTGCAGTTGTGGCGGCTGCGGCGCGCACGCTTTCCGACGCCGCGGTCCAAGACGCCGCACGCCAGCTCCTGCCCGGCCGCGCCGAGCTCGAGGCAGAAATCCGCAGGGCTCGCCCATGACTGCAGAGCAGCTCCTTCTCATCGCGCGCGAATTCTGCGCGCAACACAAAACCACGGTGACTAACTTTGGCGCTTTAGTTGCCGCCGCGAGCGTCTCAAATGCCCAAATTGATGGCATCCCCGTCCACGCAAACCGGCAGCAAGCAGCTCATGCGATGCAGCAGATATTGGTGGCTTATCCAGCCCTTAATAAGCACAACCGCGCCTTCGCAGCACTTAGCGCCCGAGTATTCATGGAGACGGAATCACGTCTTAGCCTGCGCTGACCTATCCTTTGTTGCCCGAGTTATGTAAGTTATAGCTGGTAACACTTAACTATTCCCTCGAATATCCGCGCGGCTTGGCCTTGAGGAATGACTGAAGCGTCAATGCAACGCGTAGGAAAGGAAGACATGTCTCTGAAGAAAGCCATCGCTGCGGGCGTAGTAGCAGTATCCCTAAGCACCGCTGTCACCCCAGCCGCAACCGCCGCCTCCAGCACCCCTGAGACCACCAACACCTGGGAAAACCAGGTCAATCCTAATTTCAAGCAAGGCAAGGAAACTTCCTCTCTCACCGGCTCTTCCCCACTCGATTTGGGCATCATCATCGGCGGTTCCGTCGCTGGCGCCGCGCTTATTTTCAAGCTGGTGACCGATTTCGCTCCGGCACTTCTTACCCAGGGCGTCCCGAACCTCGACCTCGAGCGTCTTGCTCGTGACAATGGCTTAACCCAACTTGCAGATCAGATTGCTGCTCTGAAGGGCTAATTGCCGCATTCGGGTTTCAGTAAGATTACTGCCATGTCTAATCTTTCCCAGCTCCTGGAAGAGCCAACCCGCACCAGCGTTGTCACCGCGCTTGTTTCCTTGGTCGATAACACTGTCTCCGAACAATCCGGCATCACCGGCATGGCCATCAAGGGCGCGGTGGCCGCGGCGAAGAAGGTCGACGCCGACATCGTCTCAAAAGGGATCAACCGCGCCCTGCCGGATCTCCTCGGCGAGATGGAATCCTACTGGCAGGAGTTCGAGACCTCCCCGCAGGAGGATTTCGGCACCTACCTGGCCGGAAACGACAAAGAGGTGGCAGATTCCATCTTGGGTGTGGCTGATCGTAATGCAGACCAGGTAAATAATCCGGCGCTGGTGAAGACCTATAACTCCCTACGCAGCAAGATCGCCAAAATTATTGAGCCCCAGATTCCGGAGCTCGCGCGCATTTTGCAAAAGCATATGTAACCCCATATGTAAGAAGGTGTAGTCTGGCGCGCATGACTTCAAGCAATAACTATTCTGAATTCATCCGCAGCCGCCACTCCGCCCGCGCCTACCTGCCAGAACCAGTTCCGGCAGAGGTTATTAAGCAGGTGCTTATCGACGCCCAGTCTGCACCGTCTAATTCCAATACGCAGCCATGGGACGTGCACGTGGTTAGCGGTGAGAAGCTCCGCGAGCTTTCTGATGCGCTCATCTCCGAGTTCAATGAAAACGGCATCAACCCGGATTTCACCTTGGACTACGGCGAGGGCGTGCACCCTTCCCGTTCCATTGAGCTGGCAAAGAAAATGTACGGCATCCTAGGAATCGCCCGTGAGGATAAGGAGGGCCGCACCGAGTTCGTGCGCGAAAACCTCCGCTTCTTTGGCGCCCCGCACGCAGCACTTCTTTATATCCCACCAATGGGCGATCGCATTCGTGCTGCCTTCGATCAGGGCACTTATGCAGAAAACTTCTTGCTTTCCCTGCGTGCCCACGGTTATTACGGAACCCCTTTGGGCATGATTTCGCTCATGGCGCCGACCACCCGCGAGTTCCTCGGCATCGATGAGGAGCAGAAGATGGTCGTCGCCATCGCCTTCGGTAAGGCGGACGAAGACAGCCCCGTGTTCAACGTAGAGCCGGGCCGCGCCGATCTTTCTGAGACGGTCACCCTGCACGGCATCGATTTGGACATCTAAGGCCAAATTACAGAAAGCGCCCTGCTCTCCCATTCGAGGAAGTGCAGGGCGCAAGTTTCTTCTGGCTCGTGTAAAGCCTTTGGCTTTACACGTCCAGGAAGCGAACGTCCTTCGCGCGGCGGGTAATGAAGGAGCGGCGAGCCGAGACATCGTCACCCATCAGGATGGAGAAGAGCTCGTCGGCGCGCTGTGCGTCTTCCAGATCCACGCGGCGCAGGATACGGGTGGTTGGGTCGAGTGTGGTCTCCCACAGCTCGGATGCGTTCATCTCACCCAGGCCCTTGTAGCGCTGGATGCCATCGTCCTTGTTGATCTTGCGATTAGCTTCGAGGCCTTCTGCCAGCAGCTTGTCGCGCTCGGCGTCGGAGAAGGCATAGCCCGGCTGGCCCTTTGCCCACTTGAGCTTGTACAGCGGCGGATTAGCCAGGTAGACGTGGCCATCCTCAACCAGCTGCGGCATGAAGCGGAAGAGCAGGGTCAACAGCAACGTCGCGATGTGCTGGCCGTCAACGTCAGCGTCGGCCATCAGCACGATCTTGTTGTAGCGCAGCTTGGAGATGTCGAATTCTTCGTGGATACCGGTGCCCAAAGCGGTGATGATCGCCTGGACCTCGGCGTTTTTTAGAACCTTATCCATGCGTGCCTTCTCCACGTTCAGGATCTTGCCGCGCAGCGGCAGGATTGCCTGGAACATGGAGTCACGGCCGGCCTTTGCGGAGCCGCCTGCGGAGTCACCCTCCACGATGTAAAGCTCGGAGATCTTCGGATCCTTAGAACGGCAATCGGCAAGCTTGCCGGGCAGGCCGCCCAAGTCGGTGGCGGACTTACGGCGCACCATCTCGCGGGCCTTACGCGCTGCGACGCGTGCGTGCGCGGAGGAAACGGCCTTGTTGATAATCGCTTTTGCCTCTGCCGGGTTGGCATCGAACCAGTCGTTGACGTGCTCGTTGACGGCGCGCTGGACGAAGCCCTTAATCTCAGAGTTGCCGAGCTTGGTCTTGGTCTGACCCTCGAACTGTGGGTCACTGACCTTGACGGAAATGACGGCAGAAAGGCCCTCACGGCAGTCATCGCCGGAGAGGTTGCCGTCCTTCTCCTTGACCAGCTTGTGCTCCTTGGCGTAGCGGTTCATCAAGGAGGTCAGCGCGGCGCGGAAACCCTCTTCGTGGGTACCGCCCTCATGGGTGTTGATGGTGTTGGCGAAGGTGTGGACGGACTCCTTATAGCCCTGGTTCCACTGCAGAGCGACCTCGACTTCGTGATCCTCGCCCTTGACGTCGAAAGCGACGATGGTGGGGTGGATGGCGGTCTTGGTCTTGTTGAGGTGCTTGACGTAGTCAATCAGGCCGTCTGGGTAGTGGTAGACAACCTTCTTCTGCAGTTTCTTTGCCGGCTTGTCCTCGCTCGGGCCGTCTGCTTCGGAATCGACGTCGACGTCGTCAAAGGACTCAGCGTCCAGGGCGGTCTCGCCGGATTCGGCGTCGGCAATTGCCTCGAGCTCAAGCTGCTCCTCGGTAACGCGCTCGTCGATAAGCTCGATGGTCAGGCCCTTGTTCAGGAAGGCCATCTCCTGCAAGCGGCGTGCGATGGTCTGGTAGTCATAATCCGTGGTCTCGAAGATCTCTGGATCGGCCCAGAAACGGATCGTGGTACCGGTACCGCGCGCATTGCCGCCTTCCACCAACTCATCTGGGATGGCGTTAGAGAAGTTCTGATACCAGTGCTTGCCGTTGCGCTTGATCTCTGCCTCAACGCGAGTAGACAAAGCATTCACAACGGAGATGCCGACGCCGTGCAGACCACCGGAGACTGCGTAGGAATCGGAATCGAACTTACCACCGGCGTGCAGCTGGGTCATGACAACCTGGACGGTCGGCGCACCGGAGGCGTGCATCTCCACAGGGATGCCGCGGCCATCATCGATGACCTCAACGCCGCCGTCGGCGAGCAGCTTGACGACGACCTTGGAGGCATAACCAGCCATGGCCTCATCGACCGAGTTATCCACGACCTCCCAAATCAGGTGGTGGAGACCGCGTACGCCGGTGGAACCGATGTACATACCCGGACGCTTGCGGACGGCCTCAAGGCCCTCCAGGATGGTAATGGAACTAGCACCATATGCGTGTTCTTCAGCCACGGAAACGTGTACTCCTTTTGGCTATAGCAAAATCTAAGACTTTAGCTATTCTACACGGTGTCCCCCTACTAGAGAGCACTCCACACCAGTGAGAGGGCGGAATTTAGCCCGATTTTTCGATCCAGATTTTTGTCCCGAAGCGGCTATCCGTAGGTATCTTGCGAGCCTTGCGGTTTCACCCACTGCCGGCCCTGATAATTGCGGTGTTGCTTAGGGCCTTGAATACGCAGTTCAACGATGACGTCGGGGCCAAGGCGGTCGGCGATCTTGCGCAAGATCTGGCGTTGCAGATAGCGCAGCTCCGTAGCCCACACAGAGGCATCGCAAGAAATATAGACGACCTTATCCTTAATGCGCTCGGGCTTCGTGTGTGCGGCGATGCGCTCGCCCACCAGGTTGGTCCAATTGCCCATGACCCAACCATCAGCCAGCTCGTTTTCCCACCCGCGGCTCACAATCTCCTTGTTCAGCGTGGCACCGAGGCTAGGGATATCCAGGCTGCGGCGCTGCCGCCTACCATCGGGGCCGGTGGGCCTGCCCACGCGGTATTTCTTCGCCGGTGCATCGTGACTGATCTTCATCTTCGGCGCTGGCTTATCCAATTTGGGAGCATTCTTGGAATTTGAACGCACACGCTCAAAGAAATCCTGAATAGGATCAGTCATCTTCGCGCACCTTTGTAATTTCAGAAATTCGCCCCTCTTGAGTATCCCGAACGGAGACTTCGTAGCGAACGATCGGTTCTAGGTTGCCGGGCAGGTCCTCATCCACGGCGGCGGTGATCAGCACTTGCTCAGCTTCCATGGCTAGGTGCACAAGCTTCTCCCGGCGCTTAGCATCGAGTTCGGCGAAAACATCGTCGAGGATCAAAATTGGATCGGTGCCTTCCTCGCGCAAGAGGTTGAACTCGGCAAGGCGCAATGAAATGGCATATGACCAGGTCTCGCCGTGACTTGCAAAGCCTTTTGCCGGCTGCGTTCCGAGGTTGAGCACGAGATCATCGCGGTGCGGGCCCACCAGGGAGATGCCACGCTCGATCTCGCGCTGCCGCTTAGCGGCAAGCTCGGTGAGCATCACGGCTTCCAGTACGTCGCGGTCAGAGACGTCGATCGTAGATTTGTACTCGATGTGGGCTGGCCGCGATTCCGGGGCCAGGCCTGAATAGGCGGATGGGATCAGCTCGCTTAAGGCGTCGACAAGCGCGAGGCGTGCCTGAATCACCTGCGCGCCTAGATGTGCGAGCTGGGCGTCCCAAACATCCAACGTGGCCAAAGCCGAGGCACCATCGGCGTCATCGTAGCCGCGGCGCAGGCTTGACGACGCCGACTTTAAAAGCGCATTGCGCTGCTTTAAGACCTTGTCATAATCCGCCTTTACCCCAGCTAAGCGCGGGGTACGCGAGGCGATGATGTCATCCATGTAGGTGCGCCGCTCAGCCGGCTCACCACGCACGAGCGCGAGATCCTCAGGCGAGAACAACACGCTTTTGACTACACCCAATAACTCGCGCGGGCTTTTCAGCCGCGTGCGATTGATCTGGGCTTGGTTAGCCGCGTGCGGTTTGATGAGCAGATGCGCGGTAAGCTCGCGGCCCTGATTGACGGCAGTGGTGGAGATTCTGGCATTAGCGGCACTTTGACGTACCAACGGCGCGTCGTGGCTAACACGGTGCGAGGACAGGTGGGCCACGTACCCGATCGCCTCGACGATGTTGGTCTTGCCAAAACCGTTGCGTCCGACGAACAAAGTGATCCCCGGGCCGAGCTCAATATGTAGCTCAAGCCACGAGCGAAAATCCCGGACGTCGAGTTCGCGTATGAACATTAACCTGGCAGACGGACCGGCATCAGAAGGTAGGTGAAGTTGGTCTCCGGGGTTGGGAAGACTCCATCCTCATCTGCCATCGGCATCTCCTCTGGCTCCGGAATCATAATTGCTGGGCGGGAAGGCTCAGTGAAGCCGAAGACCACGCGGTCAGTATGGACCACGGCCAGGCCATCCTTGAGGTAGCCCGGGTTAAAGGCGATGGTGAATTCATCGCGGCCGGTAAATGCACAAGGCAAAGTCTCGTCTGCCTTACCGGAATCCGCGCCAGCTGCCAGGGTGACCTGACCTTCAGAAAAGTCCATGCGGATCTGGGCGTTGCGATCAGTCAGCAGGGAAACGCGGCGGATGGCTTCCTGCAGCGGAGCAACCTCGATGCTGGCCATTGCGGTATGCGTCTTTGGCAGCAGCGGAGAGACGTTTGGGAAGTCTGCATCCAGCATGCGGGTGGTGGTCTCGCGGTTATCCGCGTGCAGACCAAACAGGCCCTCTGCGCCAATGTTTTCGCCGGTGCCTACCGCGATCTCCACTGGGATGTTGAGGTGAGTATCAAGGGAGCGGCCGGTGTCTTGCAAGGTTTTCGCAGGAACCAGCAGCTTTGCCTTTACGTCAGGGGATACCGGATCCCACTCGAAAGTGCGCATGGCCAGGCGGAAACGGTCGGTAGCAGTCATTTCGACGTGGGAACCGTTGATTTCCATATGCACGCCGGTCAGCATCGGCAGAGTGTCATCCTTGCCGGCAGCGGATGCGACCTGGCTGATGGCCTCAACGAAAAGCTGTGGGTTGATGGTGCCGGTGACCTCCGGCAGAACCGGCAGCTGCGGGTAATCATCGAGTGGAATGATAGGCAGCTCGAAGCGGGAAGAACCGCAGGTGAGCAGGACCTTGGAATCCTGCTGGGTCATCTCGACTTCCTTGTTCGGAAGGGTGGCAACGATGTCTGCGAGCAGCTTACCGGCGACGGCGATGCGGCCTGGTTCGTCGATCATTGCCGCGATGCGTACGCGAGTAGAAACTTCGTAGTCGAAGCCGGTGAATTCCAAACCATTGTCATCGGCGGTGATAAGCATCGCGCGAAGAACAGGCTGCGTCACCTTGGAAGGCAGACTACGGGCTACCCAAGCAACTGCGTTGGCCAGATCATCTTTGGCAACACGAAATGACACAGATTGGTCCATGGTCTCGATGAGCTCCTTGCTGGGTTCTAGCTGGGTTGATTTTTGTAAGTAACAAAAGCTGTTTCCAACTTACCGCATAGGCGCCGTGCGACAGACTTTTGTAATTTACTCGCGGCTTGGCGCCTCGGGCCGAGGCGAGGGCGAGAATTACACACATCCCCTTTTTACTTAAGGGATCAGGAAAAATAGTTAGTAGTAGTAATAACCGTTGTGAGATCTGTGGATAACGCCCTAAAAGGCAAGGTGACGGGCCCGATCCGCGCTGTGATCGTGGCTGTGGGATCAGTGTGATCAAATTACATAAATTGTGAGTAACCGGAGGGGTGCCGGTTTTATCCACAATCTATCCCCAGGATTGTGGAATTTGATCACAGCATTGATCACAAGCTCCTGATCAGGGCGAATGCTTTGTGAAAAACAAAAATGTGTCGAAGATCTATGAATTACAACAATGAAATTACACAGATGTGAATAACGCTGTGGATAAAAATAACCCGCCACCTAAGTGCAGGTGGCGGGTTATATTTCTAGCTGCAGAAAGCGTTTTAAGAACGGCTGTGGTTCTTGATCCTTTGCGTCAGCGCCTGGATCTCATCGTAGGTATTGCGGTTTTCTGTCATTTCCTTACGGATCTTGCGATCGGCATAAATGACAGTCGTATGATCCTTGCCTCCGAACTGATCACCAATCTTCGGCAAGGAAAGCTCAGTCAGCTCGCGGCAGAGATACATAGCCAACTGGCGGGCATGAGCGACGGCGCGCTTCTTGCCCGCACCACGCAGGGTCTCGACGTCGATGTCGAAGAACTCTGCTGTTACTTCCATGATCGCGGTTGCCGTAATTTCACGTCCCGCTGCATCGGGCGCGAGATCGTGCAATGCGATCTCCGCCATCTCTAAGCTGATCGGTTCGTTAACCAAAGAGGAATAAGCAGAAACGCGAATCAGCGCGCCTTCAAGCTCGCGAATAGAAGACTCGAAGCGCGAAGCGATGAGCTCTAGAACAGATCGATCTACTTCGGTGCCGTCCGCAGCTGCCTTCTTCATCAAGATGGCTATGCGGGTCTCGAGATCTGGCGGCTGAATATCCGTGATCAAACCACCTTCGAAGCGAGTGCGCAGGCGATCCTCCAAGGTGGTCAGCTGCTTCGGCGGACGGTCAGAAGATAAAATGATTTGCTTATTGGCTTGATGCAGTGCATTAAAGGTATGGAAGAACTCCTCCTGAGTCGATTCCTTACCCTCCAAGAACTGAATGTCATCAACCATCAAGATGTCCAGATTGCGATAACGCCGCTTGAAGGACTCCTGGCGGTCATCGCGCAAAGAATTGATGTAGTCGTTAGTAAATTCCTCGGAAGAAACGTACTTCACGCGCAGACCCGGATGCAGAACCTGCGCGTAGTTGCCCGCGGCGTGCAACAGGTGGGTTTTGCCTAGGCCGGAGCCGCCCCAAATAAACAGTGGGTTATAAGCACGCGCTGGATTTTCCGCTACGGCCACCGCCGCGCCGTTGGCAAAGCGGTTGGAGGAACCGATAACGAAGTTTTCAAACGTGTGCTTTGGGTTCAGCGACTCTTCCCTATTGGGATCGTGCGCCGGCTGCTCACGCGGAATGCGGGCATCTGCATTGTGCTGGGGCTGGTATTGCTGCTGTTGCTGGTTGTAATGATCAGCCAGTTCATCCAAGCTCGCCGGGGCATGGCTGGTCTGCCAAGCCTGCTGTGGCGGCTGGTACTGCTGCGGTGACGGCGCCTGCGGTGCTTGAGCCGGGGCGTCGTTAAGCGGTGCTTCTTCTTCCACCGGATTGGCCAGAGTTACAGCAAGCGTGCAAGGCCTGCCCAGGTGCCGGGTAAGGGCACGCGAGATGTGTGAGCCGAGATCGGTTTCGATGACTGCCTTGGCCTTTTCATTGTGTGCTGCCAGTAGTGCGTAGCCATCCATCATCATGATGGGTCGCGCGAGCTGCAGATACAGTCGCTGCGTGTGGTTGAAGTTGGGTACCTCTGAGTTGGGTTTCTCAGATTGGGCGAGCAGATCTTCCACTACTGCTCGCCAGTTGGCGTTAAGTACCGCTTGTTGATCAGTCAACGCGCCTACCTTGTGCGGCCTTCCCAGAAGAAGGCCCTAGTTCGGACGGAGAAAAATTTACAGTGAATTTCACGGACGTATCCACATCGAAAATTGCGGCACGACCTTGATCTCCACAGAGTTATCCACAGATGTGGAACAAATGTTTATCCACAGCCTAGTCGATGGCTGTGGATAACTATCAATCGGGTACTTTAGGCTATTTACCTGCTGGAATACAAAAAGTCTAAAGCTGAGATTTAGAGTTATTCACACCTTGTGGACGGCTGTGGAATTCGATTCTTTAGTTTTACCGCCGAGTTAGCGGGGCTGTCTAACGCTTTTCGGCGCTTGCATGGCGTGAACCTAAAATGCAAGCCGCCGTATGTGCTCTGACCCCGCAAAGTAGCCTTTTAGCTGCAGATAAAAACATCTTTGTAATTTTGGGTACACCCGGGTGTCGATTTGTTCAAGGCTGCATTCGTCACGTAATCTGTCATGGTCTATCGCAACAGAAGACGTTGCGCGTGAGTGTGAACCCACTCCCAAGGGTTGCTAACTACTCACATATCCATTCATCAGTGGAGCTGGGGGAATGACTTTCCCTGGGCTCCGCGCACAACTTCAAGGAGATAATCGTGGCAAAGGGTAAGCGTACCTTCCAGCCCAACAACCGTCGTCGCGCTCGTAAGCACGGCTTCCGCACCCGCATGAGCACCCGTGCAGGTCGCGCTATCGTCGCAGCTCGTCGTAAGAAGGGCCGCGCAAAGCTGTCGGCATAATCGTGCTTCCAGCCCAGCATAAGCTCACTTCGCCAGCGGAATTCCGCAGGACGATCAAGGGCGGCAAGCGGGCCGGTACACGTACGGTTGTTGTGCACTTTCGTAACAACGCCAGCCAAGACACCAAATTCGATATTGCGGCCGCCGGCCCAAGGTTCGGATTGGTTGTTTCAAAAGCCGTCGGGAATGCAGTGGTTCGCCACCGCACCTCCCGGCGGCTTCGGCATGTGTGCAGGTCCCTCTTTCCGGATCTTCCACCGACCGCAGATCTGGTTATCCGCGCGCTTCCCGCAAGCGCCACAGCGAGCAGTGAGCAATTAGAAAAAGACATCCGCAAGGCTCTGCGTAAATGCGGTATGTAAATTCTTCCGGTGCCGAAATCCCGGAAGCTAAGGGTGCGGCAAAACCGATGGTAAAAGCGGTGCGCTTCTACCAAAAGTATTTCTCACCCCTTAAGATGGTTTCCACCTGTCGTTTTGAACCGACTTGCAGTGCCTACGCCCTCGAAGCACTCTCCGTTCACGGAGCTATCAAAGGCGCCGGCATGGCCATCGCTAGGGTTTGCAAATGCGGCCCTTGGCATCCGGGCGGGTTTGATCCCGTACCCGGCACGAACAACAACTGAGGACTATCCTTGCTTAATATCATCTATTGGCCGATCTCGGCCGTCTTGTGGTTCTGGCACTGGCTTTTGAGCTTCGTGATGGATCCTTCTTTGGGAATCACGTGGATTCTCTCGATTGTCCTGCTGACGTGGACGCTCAAGGCCATCATGGTCAAGCCGACCATCACTCAGCTGCGCTCATCCCGCAAGATGCAGGAGATCCAGCCGCAAATCCAAGAGCTGCGTACCAAGTACGCGAATGACCAAACCAAGGCTGCGCAAGAGATGCAGCGCATCTACAAGGAATCTGGCGTTCGCCCGATGGCAGGCTGCCTGCCGATCTTCGCTCAGATCCCAATGTTTATTGGTCTGTTCCATGTTCTGCGCGCCTTCGACCGCACCATTCACACTGCGGGTGGCTTCGGTCACCCAGCTGATGAGCCAATGTCGGTGGAGGCTAACGCGAACACTGCGAACTACATCTTCAAGCCGGAATTGGTGCAGCAGTTCCTAGACGCCAAGATCTTTGGCGTTCCGCTGATTACCAACTTGCGCGTGAACTCGCCGATTCTGGATCAGCAGGGCATCACGACGTCGCAGGCAGCGGTCATCATCGTTCCGTTGATTGCCATCATTGCGGTTTTGACCCACTTCAATGCCCGTATGTCGCTCAACCGCCAGGAGGCACGCCGTGCTTCCGGGAAGACTCCGACCCCGCAAGGCCAGAACGCTGAGATGATGCAGCAGCAGATGGCAATCATGAACAAGATGATGCTGTGGGTCATGCCAGGCATGCTGGTCTTCTCCGGTGCTATTTGGCCTATTGGCTTGCTGTTCTACATGTTGGCCAACACCGTCTGGACCTTCTTCCAGACTCGCATCGTGTACAAGAAGATGGATGAGGAAGAGGAGCGAGAGGCAGCCGCCAAGGCAGAACTCAAGCGCACTTCCGCACCGAAGCCAGGCGTGCGCAAGAAGGACAACCGCACCAAGAAACAGCGTAAAAACAACAACTAAAAACAGGAGTTTCTAGTGTCCGATTTGGACCCGTCTGAAGTATTTGGCTCCCGTCTGCCACTCGCGCAGGCTTACCACGATTCGCTCGCTACAGACGGGTCCATTCGTGGTTTTATAGGCCCGCGCGAAGTCCCGCGCCTGTGGGAGCGCCATCTTCTCAACTGTGCCGTGATCGGCGATGTCATGCCGGAAGGCGCCCGCGTAATCGACGTCGGCAGTGGCGCAGGCCTCCCAGGCATCCCGCTGGCCATTGCGCGTCCAGATCTTGATATCACCCTGATCGAACCGCTTCTAAAGCGCTCTAATTACCTGTCTGAGGTCAAGGAGCTGCTGGGCCTAGATAACGTCACCGTCATCCGCGGCCGCGCCGAAGAAGGCCCAGTGAAAAAGGCCGTGAAGGGTGCAGACATCGTGACTTCTCGCGCCGTCGCGCCCTTGGGCAAGCTTGCCAAGTGGTCGCTGCCATTGGTCAAGGTGGGCGGCGAGATGATCGCTTTGAAGGGCGAGTCCGTGTATGAAGAGCTGGAGCGCGACGCAGCTGAGCTAAAGCGTGCTGGCGCAGGTAAAGCCGAGGTCACCACCATCAAGGGCACGACTATCATCCGTGTCCCGCGCGTGAACTAGAGTAGACGGCATGACTAATCCACGTCTTATCACCATCGCGAACCAGAAAGGCGGCGTCGGCAAGACCACGTCGGCTGTCAATCTAGCCGCGGCGCTCGCTGAGGCCGGCAAAAAGGTGTTGGTGATCGACCTGGACCCGCAGGGCAATGCCTCAACTGCGGTGGGCGCTGCCCATACCTCGGGCACTGATTCGAGCTACGAGGTCTTGCTGGGAGACCGCACTGCGGAGCAAGCAATGCAGCCGTCTCCTTCTAGCGCCAATCTCTTCTGTATTCCCGCCACCATTGATCTGGCTGGCGCGGAGATCGAAATGGTCTCGCTGGTACGCCGTGAGTTCCGCCTTTATGACGCACTCCATAACGGCTTCCTTGAAGAGCACGGCTTCGAGTACGTCTTCATTGATTGCCCGCCTTCGCTGGGCCTTTTGACCATCAATGCCATGACCTGTGCCGAAGAGGTCATCATTCCTATCCAGTGCGAGTACTACGCACTGGAGGGCGTGGGTCAGCTGCTGGGCAACATCTCTATGATTCGTGAGCACCTCAACGAGGAACTACATATTTCCGCCGTTTTGCTCACCATGTATGACGCCCGCACCAAATTGGCAGAGCAAGTTGCCCATGAAGTGCGCGAACAATTCGGCGCCGTAGTTCTTGGTAATGTAATTCCGCGTTCGGTGCGCGTGTCTGAGGCGCCGGGTTACGGCAAGACTGTTATCTCCTATGATCCTTCTTCCACCGGTGCTAGGGCTTATTCGGCGGCGGCCCGCGAGCTCGATTCGCGCGGTGACTACCGTCCGCACCCCACCACTGGCGCCATCGGTGTTAGCCCAGAGATTTTCGCTGAATTGGAAGGATAAGTTTTAGCATGACGGAACAAAAGCAAGGTGGCCTCGGCAAGGGTCTTGCAGCACTTATCCCTTCTGGCCCCGACGCCCCATCCCGCAAGCCGCGCCTTGGTAATGATGCAGCAGATATCATCCTTGGCGCTGCTACCGGCGGTCCAGCTGGTGATAAGCCCCGCGTGAAGGGCGCGCCAACTATTCCACAGGGCGCTAATAAGAAGCGTCAGGCAAAGCCTTCCGTGATCGGCGCTACCTACCGCGAGATCGCGGTCGGTGACATCATTCCTAACCCAAAGCAGCCGCGTACCGTCTTCGACGAAGAAGGCCTCGCAGAACTCGTTCATTCCATCAAGGAGTTCGGTCTGCTCCAGCCGGTCGTCGTGCGCCCGGCAGATGAGGGCGGCTTTGAGCTCATCATGGGTGAACGTCGTTGGCGTGCTTCCTCCAAGGCGGGACTTGCCACCATTCCGGCCATCGTCCGCGATACCAAGGATGACAACCTCCTGCGCGATGCCTTGCTGGAAAACATTCACCGCGTGCAGCTTAATCCATTGGAAGAGGCACACGCCTACCAGCAGTTGCTGGAGGAATTCGGCGTCACCCAGAACGAGCTGGCTGATCGCCTCGGCCGTTCCCGCCCGCAGGTGACCAACATGATTCGCCTGCTCAAGCTCCCGGTGAACGTGCAAAAGCGCGTCGCTGCTGGCACCTTATCCGGCGGCCATGCGCGTGCCCTGCTGGGCCTGCCCGATGCTGAGGCCATGGAGCTCATCGCCAACCGCATCATCGCAGAAGGCCTGTCCGTCCGTGCCACCGAGGAAGCGGTTACGCTGTACAAGAGGGGCGATAAGCCACAGGAGAAGAAGCCTGCTGCCCCGCAGCCACAGTACTTCACCGATTCCGCAGAGCGCCTGTCTGACCGCTTCGACACCAAGGTCACCGTCACCATGGGCAAGCGCAAGGGCAAGATGGTCGTCGAATTTGGCGATCAGGAAGATTTCGAGCGCATCCTTGGTCTCATCGAGGGCAAGTAATGCTCGTCGAGTCAGTCAAGGAAGGGGTGGAAATCAACCCCTTGGCGGCTCGTTCCATCTTTTGGGAGCTTGATACTGAGGTAACTGATCCCGCCTTCGAGAAAGAGGCGTGGATTTCCGCTGTGCTCCTAAGCGCCGGCGACTGTGGCCTAACGGTGGGCAACGAGGCTACGGTCTTCTTCTGCCCCGCTGATTATGCGCCTGGGGCGTCCAAGCTGCCTACCGCACCCGTAAGCCAGGACGCAGCTTTGCTGTCCTCATTGTTTGTGAAATCCCATCGCGCGGCACGTGGCTTGGAAGCGGTGCTTCTCGACGCCGCGATTATGAACCTTTCCTCGCGTGAGTTCAGCGCGGTAGAAGCTTTTGGCTACCGCGACGCAAAAGAGGCAGAGTTCCTATTACGCGAAAAACCCGCCTTCATCGGGCTTCTGTCAGTAGAAACCTTAGAATCGGCGGGTTTTATGGTGGTCCAAGACCACCCCGTTACTCCACGGCTGCGCCTGGATCTCCCACCAGCCTTCGACCTGCTCTCGGCCGCTGCGGTAGAAGATCTGCTAGCAAAAGCTTTGGCTTAAGCCTCCTCGGCGCGCAGCAACTCCGAGAACTTATAGGTGCCGGTGACAGCATCGTCATCATCGAGCAGGTAGAGGCGCTTTACAGAAACCACGATTGCTTCTGCAATATCATCGCGCTTGGCTGGCGTAGTAAGCACTTCTACGTCACCAGGGTTGGTGAGATAGCCCAAGACAACCTGGACAACTGGCATCTGCGTCAGGCGCAAAAGATCCCAGGTGCGGCCGTGGTTCCAGCAGTTTTGCAGTGGCGTGCGAGCCACGATCTCGCGCTGGATGAAACCAGAAAGAGTTTCACCAATGAGCGAGGAGCTGCCGATCTCTGAACCAAAGTAGAAGGTGGCAATGCCATTGGCCTTCTCGTTTGGATAGCGGTCACAAGCCAAAGAAATAACCAGATCGGCGTCGAAGGCGTTTGCCAGATCCGCACGGTCCTTGACAGAAGGATTATCGGTACGTGGACGCGAGATGATGGTTTCCATGCCCGCTGCAATCATGCGTCCGGCCACGCGCTCTGCCAAGTCCCACAGAAGCTCTTCTTCGGTGACGTCACCAAAGCGGCCCTTGACCTTGATGCCCTTGTCGGCACCGCCTAAGGCAGGGTCGATGACGACGCGCTTGCCTGCAAGCTGTGGGCCGGCGTTGCGGACACGCTCGCGCTCTTGGATGTTGTGTGCGGAACCGCCGGTGATCCGGCGGCCCAGCAGATTAAGAGCGTTGATCGTGGTCGGACCACACACGCCATCCTTCTGGAGACCGCTGTTGAGTTGGTATTCCATGAGTGCGGCGTGAGTATCGGGACCGAAGTGGCCATCCACTCGGTTCTGGTAGAAACCGAGTTCTTGAAGTTGCTGCTGAAGTTGTGCGACATCGTCGCCAACTAAAACGTTGCCCGGCTCGTACGTGAGTACGCGCGCGCCCAAGCTATAAGAAGCCTGGCGCAGCTCACGAAGGGTAAGGTCATCGATTACGCCGGTGGGAACAATTCCGCGAGACTGCTGAAAGGCCTTGATGACCTCAGAGAGTTCGGCGTCGAATACTTTTTCCGTCTCGGAATACTTTTGTTGCTTCCAATCGGACAGTGCGCCTCGGTAATCCTTCATGAGGCCGAGACGGGCGAGGGTTGCACGTGCTTCGGCGACGCGGACACTTTGGTCACCGACCTGCAGAACGCGATTCACACCTACCCCTTTTCTCGTGTTAAAACTGTGCGCCCTGTGACGCATGTGAATAAGGCTACCAGTTAAAGCTGCTTTTGAATTTGTGCCACGATGTCTGACTTGGAACGCAGGCCGACAAATTCGTCGACCTTCTCGCCGTTGCGGAAGATCAGCACAGAAGGAATCGACATGATCTGGAACATGCCGCCCAGAGTGCGCTCCTCGTCGACATTAACCTTTACGACGGAAACATCCTCGCCCAACTCGCTGGCAACTTCATCCAAAATCGGGGAAAGCTTCTTGCATGGACCACACCATTCAGCCCAGAAGTCCACGACGACAGGCTTGGAAGCCGAAGCCTCAACGACGTCAGTACGGAAAGTATCCGTGGTTACGCTTTTTACGTTGCTCATGATTATTTAACGCTTTCTGCGAGGAAGTGCTCCGCATCGATTGCTGCGCGGCAGCCGGAGCCTGCCGCAGTAATAGCCTGCTGGTAATGGTCATCAACCAAGTCGCCGCAGGCGAAGACGCCCGGCAGGTTGGTCTTGGTGGAAGGCTGCTCAACGACGACGTAGCCGCCCTCGTTGAGCTCAACCTGGCCTTCCAGGAAGGCGGAGCGCGGATCGTGGCCGATGGCAACGAACATCGCGGTGACGTCCAGTGTGGAGACCTCACCGGTGATGGCGTCCTTGATCTCCAGGCCGGCAACCTTGCCCTCGCCCTCGAGAACGCGCTCTACGGTCTTGTTGGTAGCCCACTTGATCTGTGGATTGGCCTTTGCGCGCTCCAGCATGATCTTGGAAGCTCGGAAGTTCTCGGAGCGGTGAATGATGGTGACGGTCTCTGCGAACTTGGTGAGGAAAGTTGCCTCTTCCATCGCAGAGTCACCACCGCCAACGACGGCGATGTTGTGGCCCTTGAAGAAGAAGCCGTCACAAGTAGCGCAAGCAGAAACGCCGCGGCCAGCCAGCTCGGCTTCACCCGGGATGCCCAGGTAACGCGGTGCTGCGCCGGTGGCAAGAATGACGGTTCGAGCTTCGAAGACCTCGTCTCCAACGTGCAGCTTCTTGATATCCCCTGCCAGCTCGACAGAGTCAACAACTTCCATGCGCAGGTCTGCGCCGAAGCGGATGGCCTGGGAACGCATTTCTTCCATGAGCTCTGGGCCCATGATGCCCTTCTGGAAGCCTGGGTAGTTCTCCACCTCGGTGGTGTTCATGAGTTCGCCGCCGTACTCGAAGCCCTCGAAGACGATCGGCTTCAGTTCAGCGCGTGCGGCGTAAAGCGCCGCGGTGTAACCGGCAGGGCCGGAGCCTACGATGGCGACATCGTGGACGGTCATTAAAAACTCCCTTGCAATGTTTTGCTGGATTAACCCCACAAATCCTACCCGCGCCATGGTTAAATTCGGGTATCAGAAACGGGGTTGATGCTTAAACGTGACCTGTCCTGCAACGCTAAATACCGCAAGCTTATTTCCTTAATTAGGCCATGGCCTTGCGTAATACGCTGCGTGCGCGGGCTCTACGGGATTTGATAGTACCTGGCGCTACTCCCTGCGCTGCGGCGACTTCGGCGATGCCATAGCCTTCAATGTCGGTCCAATACAGGGCGTCGCGTTGGTCTTGGCGCAGCAGCTCTAGGGCTTCGCGGACTGCCAGTTTGTCATCCAAGAACTCGTTCGGGTTATGCGCAAGCAGGTGGTTGCGGTCATCATCGATGAAGTCCACATCGAGAGAAGAATTTTGCTGGTTGGAGCGATGCTTAACGTAGTCATAACCACAATTCATGACCAGCCGATGCAGCCACGTAGAAAGCGCTGACTTGCGCCGGTACTTGTGCAGATTGCAGCTGGCGCGAAGCAGGGCTTCCTGGACGACGTCCTGCGCATCGGTGTCGTTGCGCGTATAACGGCGCGCCACAGTTGTAAGGCGGGCGCGGTGCCTTTCTACTATGACGGAAAAGGCTTTGTTATCCCCCTCGATGAAAGCCTCAACCAATTCATGATCACTGCGTTCAGACATGTAGATTCCCCCCGGATCAACAAGTATGTGAACCTGTTTTAACCGAGGGGAATCTAGTCGCGCTAGCGAACTGTGTCTTTCCTATTGACCACTTTTGACCCGCAGCGTGCGGCGCAGGTGATCCTGGCATTCGAGCAGCACGCGGCGCAGGGCACGTGGGCGCTCAATGCGCAGGAACTCGTCCGTCGCGCCGTCTGCCATAGGCAGCTCTGGGTAGAGCCCGCGGACGAGACGGTTGGCGATTTCGATCGGATGCTCCTGCCAGATCTTGTCCAAGACCGTGAAGAACT
This sequence comes from Corynebacterium sp. HMSC08C04, assembly GCF_001807495.1. Classification (NCBI taxonomy): domain Bacteria; kingdom Bacillati; phylum Actinomycetota; class Actinomycetes; order Mycobacteriales; family Corynebacteriaceae; genus Corynebacterium; species Corynebacterium sp. HMSC08C04. The sequence continues at coordinate 185,593 of NZ_KV789202.1, forward strand.
CTTCGGCGAAAGGCTCGGTGAGCTGCTTCGAACGTGGCGCGTTGAAAGCGGCCAGCAGCGAATCGACCTCGGCATTCGAGTAAGCGCCAGGTCGCAGGACCATATCAAAGACCTCGCGCTTGTCCCCTGGGAAGGAACGGGATACGCCGAGGTACGCCGCTGCACCGGTCAGCGTGTTATCGCGCTGCTTTTCTGCTTCCAGCTCCTCCTTCGTCACTGCCTCACGGGCTGCGAGCGCACGCAGCGCGGCCCAGCGAATATCGGGATCCGTGGCGTCGTCAAGCACTGCACGCAGGCGCCCGTTGGTGTCCTCCGGGCTGTCACCGAGCGCCGCGATGGCCGCACGCGTGAGCAGCAGGTGGGTATCGGTACCTTTTTCTGCGTCTTGCAGCAGCTGCCAAATCTGGTTGGCAAAGTCGGGTGATTCCGGCAGATAATGGCTAACGGCGTATTGCGCATTGTTCAGGGCCGTGGCTAGCAGTGACGGCGACTCCCCTACTGCGTGCCGCAGTACGGTATCGACGTAGTTTTGAGCCGGCCATTCGCCATCGCGCGTGAGGTTCCACAGGGAGGTCCAGATGACGGCGCGGGAAAGCTCATCCTCAATCGCAGAGAGCTTGTCTTGGATGGTGGCAAGTGAGGTTTCGTCGAAGCGCACCTTGGCATAGGTGTGGTCGCCATCGTTAAGCAGTAGCAATGCGGGCGCTGCCAGGCCAGAGGCGGCATCGACAATCGTGCGCGGGCCGGCGACATCGACGTCGAGGACCCCGTACTTGTTGAGATCGGCGTCGAAAAGCGCGGCGTTGAGGCGGTGCGGGCGTGTCTCATCCTCGGCCTCGGCGAGCACGGCCAACTTCGTGATCTTTTCTCCTTCTACGTGCAGCTGCGGGGTCAGGGTATCTGGACCCCAGGTCTTGAGCCATGCTGCAGACCACGCGTCGAGATCGCGCTCGGTGTGGTTTTTCAGCCCGTCCAGGAGATCATCGAAGGTCGCAGCGCCGAAAGCATGGGCCTGGAAGTAGTCCTGCGCGCCCGCATAGAAGTTCTCACGGCCGACGTAGTGCACCAATTGCTTGAGTACGGAAGCGCCCTTGGCATAGGTGATGCCGTCGAAGTTCTGGCGCGCGGCATCCACGTCTGGGATATCGGCCTTGATGGGGTGCGTGGTGGGCAGCTGATCCTGCAGGTAAGCCCAGTTCTTGCGCTGGCCTGCGAAGTTCGCCCACGCCTCGGTGTACTCGGTGGCCTCGACGGAGGAATCCGCGCCCATGAATTCCGCGAATGACTCTTTGAGCCAGAGATCATCCCACCACTTCGGTGTCACGAGATCGCCGAACCACATGTGCGACATCTCGTGCAGGATCGTGTTGGTGCGACCCGCTTGCTGGGCACGGGTGGCCTGGGAGCGGAAGAGGTAGGTCTCGGTGAAGGTCACCAGGCCCGGGTTCTCCATCGCACCCAGGTTGTACTCCGGCACAAAGATGGAATCGTACTTGCCCCACGGATACGGGAACTTGTACGCCTGGTGGAAGAAATCCATGCCTTGTGCAGTGATTTCTAGGATCTCATCGTCGAGGTACTGTTCCATCGACGCACGTGCGAAGGCGCGCAGCTGCGCGCTTAGGGTGCCATCCGGCGCGTTCCAGGTGCGCTGCTTGGACACGTAGGGCCCAGCGGCAAAGGAGGTCAGGTAGGTAGAAAGCAGCGGAGTGGATGCGAAGGTGACGCTCACGGAATCGCCGGACTCGCTGCGGTTTTCCTCCGGCTGGTTCGAAAGCAGCTGCCAGCCTGTTGGGCCGCTCAACGTTACCGTGAAATTCGCCTTGAGATCCGGCTGATCGAAGCATGGGAAGATGCGGCGGGCGTCGGAAGGCTCAAGGTGCGAGTAAAGGTAGGTATTCCCATCGGCCTGATCCTGCATGCGGTGCAGGCCCTGTCCGGTGCGCGAATAGCGTGAGGAGCCCGCGATCTCCACGCTGATCTCCTCGCCTACCGGAAGATCGCGCAGGTAGATGCGCCCACCATCAAAGGTATTTTCCACCTCCGTGCCGTTTAGCCGCACGGAATGGACCTTTTCGCCTAAGTAGTCCACGAAGGTCTCAGGTGCGTTAGTAGTAAAGGTGATGCGGGAAGTTACCTCAAATGTCTCCGCCGAGGTAGGCGCGCTGTTGACATCAAGGTGCAAGTGATAAGCGGAAATCTGCAGCGCCGCACTGCGGGCCTGTGCTTCAGCCTGTGTGAGGTTCGCGGTTTTGCGGGAAGTCGTGTTAGCCATGTCGCTTATTTTAGGGATTGCTGTGCCCCGCGACGCCGTTTTTATCTGCTTGGTCTGATTGTTTCGGCTTGGCGGGTGCAAGGACCTTGTGGGAGAACTTTGTGGGAGAACCTTGCGGGAGAGCATTGTGGGCGCATGACTAAACCCCAACATCGACCGCACTTTGGGCGCGTTATCGGTGATGGGGTTTATGGCTGCTAGCCGGGCCAAATTTGGCCGCAAATTTCTTACTGCTTGATGGCGGAGATCTCGAGCTCGATCTTGATCTCCTCGGAGACCAGCACGCCGCCGGTCTTCAGCGGTGCGTTGAAGTCGATGCCGAAGTCGGTGCGGTTGATCTTGGTGGTTGCCTCGAAGCCGAAGCGGGTGTTGCCGAATGGATCCTCTGCCAGGCCCTCTGCCTCGACGTTCAGGGTGACCGGCTTGGTGGTGCCCTTGATGGTGAGGTCACCTGTAACGGTGCCGTTGCCAGTTTCGTCAACGTCAAAGGAGGTAGCGCTAAAGGTCAGCTCTGGGTACTGCTCGGCGCTGAAGAAGTCATCGCCCTTAACGTGTGCGTCGCGGTCCTCGTTGCCGGTGTTGATGGAAGCGGCCTTGATGGTGGCCTCCGCCTTGGAATCAGCGATGTTCTCAGCGACGGTGATGGTGCCCTCGAACTCGTCGAACTTGCCGCAGGTCTTGGTGACCATTGCGTGGCGAGCTACGAAGCCGATGGTGGAGTGTGCTGGGTCGATTGCGTAAGTGCCTGCGAACATGGTGTTCTCCTAAAAAGTTTCGCTTTTGTTGATGTGACAACATTGATTCTAGTTGTCGTCTTGAAATAGTCAACGGTTTAAGTAAAACTACTATTTTCAAAGACAAACGCCACCATGCCTAAGCAGGCATGATGGCGCTATTGAATCGTGAATAGAATTATGGCAATCCAACGACTTGCATCTCTGAGACGGCCGTCTTGCCGTCAAACATGATGAGCACGCCGTCGAAGCCCTCCTGGACCTTCTCTAATTCGATGTCCTGCTTGGAAGAGCTCAGCTTACCTTCGGCCAGCTCGGTGCCCTCCGGGTCCTGCGGATCGAAGTCGGCCATGTCGACGCCATAAATCGTGAACTTGTTTCCCGTGGCGCCGTACTGGCTCAGCTGCAGCACGTGCAACTGCGTTTTCTTCTCAAGGGTGACCAGCGCGCCTTCCTCCACGTTGACGCGGTCAGCTGTCTTGCCATCAATGAGCGCCTTCTGCGGCTTATTATCCGGAACCGTGAAGGCTTCCTTTTCCTTCAGCAACACGGGCGGCGTATTCGGGAAGCTCGTTACCGAAGTCGAAGGCTTCGACACTGGCGAGTCATCGCCCACCAGGGACATGATCCACGCCGTCAGCGCCGCCATCAACACCACGAAGACCGTGGCAAAGACGCCCAGCACAATCGCGCCCGATCCCGAGTAGCCGCGGCCGCCGAAGCCTGGGATGGCCTCTGGTTGTTCAACCTTTTCTTCCGGAACGTCGAGCTTGTGGACCTCAGGTGCTTCGCCCTCGCCTTCGAGCTCCGCGTCCTCCTTGGCGAACTCCTCAAGCTTCTGCGCGCGCTCGGCCAGTCCGTCTTCGGAATCGGCAATTTCTTGCAGCTCGCTGGAACCCGCGGCCTCGGTCAACAACGTGATCGTGGAGTTGATTCCATCGAGGTCGGTTTCTTCCGTGTTGCGCTCCAGCACAGCGGGGAAAGCCAGCTTTGCGACGCCGTCGGTACCGATCTGCACGCGGCTGCGGTTATCCAGACCCAACACCAAGCCGTTTTCGTGGGCCGTAGCGATATCAGCAACCAGCGGAGCCAGAGCACGTGCGACGGCCTTTGGATCCAGGTTGTGGTCTTCTGCAACCGTCTTCAACGGCGTGCCCTCAATCCAGTCAGCCACTACGAGGCAGCCCTGACGATAGGACAGGATCTTGATGTTTGATGCAATCGCCGAAAGATGAAGCTCGCTGAGCTTGCGGGTATTGCGGGAGATCTCAGCCGAGCGGCGGGCAGCTACCGCCGGGGTGGCCGGTGCCAGCGGAGCCTCACCAGTGGTGTCCACGAAAGTCAGAGAGACGAGCCTGCCAGAGGACTGTTCGCGGGCCTTCCAGAAGCGGGCACCGGGGACGGAGCCGTAGTCTTTCAACAAGCGGAAGCGGCCATCAGAGACCGGAGCGCCCGGCACCAAGCTCGGGCCGCGGACAATGCCAGCAGACATCGGTGGCGGAACCGGCGAGGAGTTGAATGCGTCTGCCGTGTAGACCGGCTGAATCTCTCGCACCTCCGGTTCTTCGATCTCGATGGCTTCGGCGTGCTCGATCTTGATGATCTTCGACATGCCCGGAATGCGCTGCAGCTGGCGGCCCAAGTTGATGACTTCTGGCAAGCCGGAACGCGAAAGCACGATGCCGGCCACGACCACGAATACAACGCCCAGAAACGCTACTTCGAGCAAGTAGACGATGGAAGGAATGCTGTCCGGCAAGACGCGGTTGAAGCACCAGTGGAGGGCGGTTGCTGCGAGCAAGCCAATGCCACCGGCCAGGGTGGACCAGATGACGGTGGTGCGCAGTTCGCGGCCGCCCAGGCTGCCCAGCTTGCGCTTAAGCAGGAAGCCGCCGATGACCGCACCGGAGAGGAAGCCGAAGCCGTTCGCAGTACCCAGCAGGATTACTACGCGGTCGGTGGAATCAGCGACCATCGGAGCAAGCAGGGTCAGCGCGATCTTGGTGGCCGTAATGCCGGCGATGATGAAGGTCGGCGTCCAGGTTTCCTCACGGGCGTAGAAGACGCGCAGGTGCAACAGTACGAGCGCATAAGGAATGAGCGTGAACGCGGAGAAGCTAATAGTCAGGCCGAGCTGCTCTGCGCTCGATGCGCCATAAGCGCCGTATTGGAACAGCGCGCGGGCGATTGGAATACCGAAGCCGGTCATGAAGATGACGATCGGAATAAGAGCGATAAGCGTCAGCTTCGAACCCAGCGTGAGATCGCGAACCACGGCTTCGACATCGCCGTCTGCTGCGTTGCGCGAAAGTCGCGGCATGATGGCGGTCAGCAGCGTGACGCCGATGACGCCATAAGGCACCTGCAGCATTAGCCATGCGTTCTGATAGACCAACATCGCGCCGCGGTCGGCGTAGGAAGCTACCTGGGAAGTGACAATGTAGCCGGCCTGGGAAATGGCAACGTAGACAATAATCGCCAACGCCATTCCGCCGAACTGCTTGATGCGGTGATCGATTCCCCACTTCGGGCGCAGATCGATCTTGGCCTTAACCAGATAGGGAACCAAGATGAGGCACTGGACTACCACGCCCAACGTGGTGCCCAAGCCAAGCAAGATGACGTGCTTATCTGTCACGGGGGAAGCTGCCGTCGGATCCAGCTCACCCGGCAGCAAGCGGTACATCAACAGCACTGTAATGGAAATGACGTTGTTGATAACCGGTGCCCAAGCGCCCGGCCCGAATACATTCTTCGTATTCAGGATCGCCTGGAAGAGCGCGAATAGACCATAGAAGAGGATCTGTGGAAGCAACAGATACGCCATCGATGTGGCCTGGAAGGCATTAACTTTACTGTCTTCCGGGACCATCAATCTGGTAATCAGTGGCGCGAAAACGATCGACAAAATCGTCACCACCGCAAGTATCGACATCGCCAGGGTAAACAGCCTTCTCACGAAGGTTCTGCCGTTATCCGAATCTTCCTTTTCGGCACGAACCAAAACTGGAACCACCAAAGAAGTCAGCACGGCGCCCAGGACAATCTCAGTAATGAGGTTAGGGATCTGGTTTGCCGTACCGAAGGCAGTTCCGACTACTTCGCCGAGGGTTGCGCCAATGAGCATCTGACGTAGGAAGCCAGTGATGCGCGAAAATAGCGTGGCAATCGCCATGGTGCCTGTCGCGCGGACAATCGAGCTATTGGAGTCTGTCTCCTGCTCGTGGTGAGAGCCACGCAGTGTCGACTTGTCTTCTTCTGGAACGACCTGGACGGGTTCGATCCGTTTCTCCGGGACAGGTGCCGGTGGCGTCGGCGTCACGATGCGACGGCGGGAGCCATATTCATTAGTCATAAAAGGAACTAACTATCTCTTTTTCGAACTTTTCTTTTCTCTACGGCCCAGCCGGAAGAGCAGGGTTAAAATGAGAGCAAGAGCGGCAATGGTGCCGACTCCGTACACGCTTACGATACCGGCACGAGTCTGAACAGCGATATTTATCGGCTCGGAGATGGTCTGCTGGTTAGGCGTGGCCAACCACAAGCTGATGTCTGTTCGGTCGACGTCCGGCATATCTGCGGTCATGGTTACCGTAATGGAACCCTTTGCTGGGATGCGCACGCGCGACGGAGTGTTGAGCGATGCGTCGTCGGACTCATAGATAAGCGAGGCGTCGACAGGCAGCGGCAGTCCATTTTCCGCCACGATGAGCAGCGGCGATGAATCCGAGACGCGGGTATAGACGTTGCCCGGTGGGATCAGCGACACCGAAGAACGCAGAGTGCGCAGCATCTCAGATTGCTTGGACAGGCGGTAATCAAAGTCCCGGGTCAGCGCCAACAGCAGGTCGCGGCGCAGCGGCAGCGTAAACCCATAGCGCGTCATTGCAATCGCCGGGTCGTTGACCATGATGTTGGTCAGCTCATCCGTATAACGCGCCTGCTGCTCCACGCGCACGATATCCGTGTCGCTGTAGGCATTTTCATCTTCATAAGGCGAGCCCAACGGGCGTTCAGTCTCCTCCAACGGCAGCTGCGTCACTGGGCGCGGCTGCACCTTGTCATGCTCGATGAGCCGCGCCGCGGTCTCGAGCACCTTCTGGCCTTTTTCCGGGCTCAGGTTATTGGGCAGCTTGGCCACCACATCTTCTTCAGTTGCCGCAATGCTTAGCGATGCCGCGCTGCTCAGCGCCTCAGCCAGCGCAGAGTTCTCTGCCTCATCGTGGCGCAGATACGGGTTACCGTAGCCCGCCTTCGGATCCAGAAGCGCTCCCAGCGAGGCGTCGAAAGTTGCAGCTTTACCAGACCAGCCGGTGTTATCGGCCACCAGAGCCGGGCGTGAAAACTCCTGGGTGACATACCCGGCGTCGGGAAGCAGCAGCGTCGACGTCGGCTTGCCCAGCAGATCATCGAAGTGGCGGTCGATCGCCTCATGAGTCAAGAACTGATTATTAATGTGGGCCACCGCATTGATATCGGTGTTGCCCCACGGCAGCGCCATTGTGCAATCGATCTGCTTGAGGCGCTCAATCCACGCCCTCGCATCCGCGGAACCGCTGCCCTTCTCGCCGCGCTCCTCGGATTCATCCCTAAACCAAGAGTCGCGCAGGCGTTTTGGACGCTCCGCAATTGAAGGACGCGTGGAATTGACCGTATAACCATCGGCCATGCGGTCCACCGTATCCACCAGCGCAGGATCCAAAGCCACGCAGCCCGCGCCCTTTAAATCATGATCCAGGTAGGAGTCCAGCAACTTATCCAGCCGGCCGCCCTCACGCAGCTCCCCGGCCAGACGATCATCGCTCAAGATGAGGGACTCTCCCCCGGTCTCACCAGGCACGATGTTTATGTCCGCGGTGATCGGGTAGATCAGCGTCAGGGCGTGACGATTTTCCACCTGCGCATTGAAATCAAAGATCATGCGCTCCTCGGCAAAGCTATTGGCCTGCCCATTCTGGGTACCCGTCAGCGTGAAAAGCAGCGGGTAATTGCCCGGCTCCGTCATTGCGAGCGTGGGCTCCTGCCCCAAAGAAAGCGGCGCTTTGATCGTCACTTCCTTGGTATCCCCTGGGGCAAGGCTGCCTGCGCTTGTCGACGCCCCGTAGTACGGGTAGGTGCCCGCCGCCAGCTCTTCCTGGGCCTGCGCAGTGGTCGAAATGGCATCGCTGCGCCGACTCGTAATCTGCAGATCCTCGATCTCTTCTTCCGTCGGATTATGGATCCGGAAGGTCGCGGACATGACGCCGTCTTCGGTTGACTCGGTGAGCATGTCGAAGTCGAGCGTGCCCGACGACGTGGTCTGCGTGGTCTGCGCCTGCGCAGGAATCGGGGCAGCCAATGCTCCCGCGAGGATCAGTGCTGCCAGCCGCTTCACCGTGGGGTCGCCTTTCCTGCGGCGGCTTCCTTTCGGGCCAGATCCGGCAGCAGATCGTGCGCGATGCGCGCCAGCTTGCGTTCATCGGCATAAGCCAGGTGCTCGATGAGCTCCGAGACCGGGATCCAGGAGACCTCGGTGACTTCTGGGTCCTCGTCGTTCAAGACGCCGTCGACGAAGCGCAGCAGGTGGTGATGCACCGTCTTGTGGATGCGCACGCCCTCAGAGACGAACCAGTAATCAATCATTCCAAGATCCGCGAAGACCTTGCCGTGAATACCCGTTTCTTCCCAGACCTCACGCTCAGCGGTGACGTTTTTGTCCTCACCGTTTTCCACGTGCCCTTTCGGCATGGACCACAGCAGGCGGCCGCGGCGGTCGAGGCGCCCGATGAGCGCTACATAGATACGGGACAGATCTACCTGGTCCCCATCGACGGCTTCGGCGAGTCCGGACACGACAAGTCCGCCTGCGGAAGTCTCGTCACGCGTGGTCATGTGCGTGGCGGAGCTGCGCTGGGGGCGTCTTTCCGGACGGCGGCGGCGACGCCGTCTGCCGGAACCTTGTTCGTGCTTAGTCATCCTGGTTAATCGTAGTAGACTCACATCCGTGAATTTTCAGGACACTCAGCTAAACGGCGTTGAAAAGACTCTAGCCTCGCTCAGTGGCCTCGCAGAGCAATTTCGTGCTCGCGGAAACCGGCTCTATCTAGTCGGCGGCTCTGTGCGTGACGCGTTGTTGTCGCGCCTCGGCCACGATCTTGACTTCACCACGGATGCGCGTCCCGAGGTGGTCCAGGAGATTTTGGAAGGCTGGGCCGAAAAGGTCTGGGATACCGGCATCGACTTCGGCACTGTATCGGCCGTCTATAAAGGCCAGCAGATCGAGATCACCACTTTCCGCTCCGATTCCTATGATGGGGATTCCCGTAACCCCGAGGTAGTCTTCGGCGACACCCTCGAAGGTGATCTGGTCCGCCGCGACTTCAAGGTCAACGCCATGGCCATCGAGCTTAAGGAAGATGGGTTTGAGTTCCACGACCCGATGGGTGGCCTAAGCGATCTGCAAAACAAGATCCTCGATACTCCTGATAAACCGGAGATCTCTTTCCACGATGACCCGCTGCGGATGCTGCGTGCTGCGCGCTTTGCCTCGCAGCTGGAATTCCAGGTGGCAGATCGCGTCAAGGCCGCGATGGAAGAAATGGCTGGCGAGATCCGCCGTATCACCGTCGAGCGCGTGCAGGTCGAGCTGGATAAGCTGATCCTGGGCAAGCGCCCGGAAACGGGCATTGACCTGCTCGTTGATACCGGAATCCTAGATCATGTTTTCCCCGAGATCCCGGCGTTGCGTATGGCGCCCGATGAGCATGCACAGCACAAGGACGTCTATGTCCACTCGCTGACCGTGCTGCGGCAGGCCATCGATCAGGAGGAAGAGCCGGACCTTATCCTGCGCTGGGCAGCCTTGCTTCACGACGTCGGCAAGCCCGATACCCGAGATACCACCAACGGCAAGGTGACCTTCCATCACCACGAGGTCGTCGGCGCGAAGCTGGTGCGCAAGCGCCTGCGCAAGTTGAAGTACCCCAAGGCCACCACCGAGGCCATCGGCCAGCTGGTCTACCTGCACATGCGCTTCCATGGCTTTGGTGAAGGCCAATGGACCGACTCCGCCGTGCGCCGCTACGTCACCGACGCGGGCGATCTCCTTCCTCGCCTGCACAAGATCGTGCGCGCCGATTGCACTACCCGCAACGAAAAGAAGGCTCGCCGCCTGCAGCGCACTTACGATCACTTGGAAGAACGCATCGCGGAGATCGCTAAGAAGGAAGATCTGGCCAAGGTGCGTCCGGATCTCGACGGCAACGAGATCATGGAGATCCTCGGCCTGCAGCCCGGGCCGGAGGTTGGCCAAGCTTGGTCTTATCTTAAGGAATTGCGCTTGGAGGAAGGCCCGCTGGGGCGCGAGGTTGCTATTGCGAAGCTGCGTCAGTGGTGGGAGTCTAGGTAAGTAATGTATGCCGATAGACTTTTCAACGCCCTAGAGCGCAACGAGCCCGCCCCCGGCCAGCTTTTGATCGCTGCACCGGGCATGCTTTCTCCTGAATTCGCTCGCTCGGTGATCTTGGTGATCGAGCACAACGACGTGATGACCTTCGGCGTCGATCTGACCAAGCGCTCCGAAGTGGCCGTGTTCAACGTGCTTCCTGAGTGGCTGCCCCTCGTGGCTAAGCCGCAGGCGCTCTACATCGGTGGCCCGATGAATCAGCAATCCGTCATAGCGCTTGGCATGACTAAGCAGGGCGTGCGCATCGAGCAGGAGCCACAGCTCAATAAGCTTGCCCCGCGCCTGGTGCACGTGGATCTGCGTGCTGAGCCCGAGGAGATCGCTGAGCTTGTCGCCGGCGCGCGTTTCTTCGCCGGCTATGCGGAGTGGGGCCCTGGCCAATTATCGGAAGAAATTGATCGCGGCGACTGGTACGTTGCTCCGGCGCTTGCGCAAGACGTGCTCACTCCCGGTGCCGCTGACCTGTGGGGCGATGTTATGAAGCGTCAGCCTATGCCGTTGCCTTTGTATTCCACATACCCAGCGAATATTAATGACAACTAATGATCTAGTATTTGCGCATGCGTGAGGAGATTCTTAAAGGTCTGAAAGATACTGCGCCGGTAGCCTTAGGACTCGTACCGCTTGGACTCGCGTTCGGAATCCTGATTGTGCAAACCGGCTACGACTGGTGGTGGGCGCCCATCTTTTCCACCGTTATTTATGCGGGTTCGATGGAGTTCCTCGCCATCAATATGGTTACGGCAGGCACCAGTGCAATTGCCTCGTTGGTCACTGGTTTCATGGTTAACTTCCGCCATATTTTCTACGGGCTTACATTCCCACGAGATAACATCCACGGCCGTCTGGGCCGCGCTTATGCCACTTATGCGCTAACCGACGAGGCCTATGCCATCGTTTCCTCCAAGCCTAAGGATGAGGAAGTTAGCGGCCCACGCATCCTTACTATTCAGGGTCTGATTCAGTCCTCCTGGGTGTGCAGCGGAATCGTCGGCGCTCTTGCTGGCCAGGTTATCCCCGCGGATATCAAGGGCCTCGAATTCGCCCTCGTGGCGCTCTTCGTTGTCCTGACCATGGATGCCTTCCAAAACAACAAGGATTACTCTCTGCCGCTTTCCGCAGCAGTGTGTGGCATTCTTTCCGCGGTGCTGTTTCCGGGGCAGGTTCTCATGGTCGCACTGGCAGCCTATTTCTTGCTGCTGTTGATGCGTCACTTCTCTCCACGTCTTGATACCGCAATGATTTTGCGAAGGGGTGAGCGTTAATGCCAGCTGGCGTAAGTCTGTCCATGGTAGCGGCGGTGTTGCTGCCAATCTGCGTTGTTACTCTGCTGTTGCGTGAGCTGCCCTTTTCCTTCATCAAGGCGCTGAAAGGCAGCCAGTTCATCGGCCTGCTCGGCATGACGATGCCGGTGGGCGTTATGACCGTCCTGGTGGTTTATACCGTCTATGGACAAAAAGAAGCGCCCGGCGGAATCCTCGCCGCCTTGATTGGTGTGGTGATTACTGCCGGGCTGCACTGGTGGCGAAAGAGCTCCGCTTTCTCGATCTTCGGCGGGACTGTCGCCTATGTGCTTTTAGTTAACTTCGTCTTCTAACGCTTCTACCTCGAAGCGTCTTATAGATCTCCGTAGAGCGCCAAAGCCTCGGTCCACAGTGCCGTGAAATCCTCTTCGGAGACATGCTCCGCGCTGATATTCGGGTAATTGTCGTAGGTGTTTGGATGCGGCACCGTGGATTGCGGGATGTCGGCGTTTCCCACCGATTTATTTGGGGTGGCGGCGCCTGCCACGGCGTCGTTTGGCGCGAGCGCAATCATGCGCAGCATGGTGCAGGTCTCGGCGTCTACTTCTTCCATTTCCGCTACGTGAATGGCGGAACCGACGCCCGGGACCTCCATGGTAGTGCGGATGTACATCAGGGTGCTCATGACTGCCCAGCATACCGGGCGGCCAGCCAGGAGCAGATCATTAGCTGAACCTGGTGGTAAATCATCAGCGGCAGGATTAAAAGCCCCAATGAGGTCCCACCCGCCGCGAAGATAACTGACGCCATGGGCAGCCCGGTGGCGAGAGACTTCTTGGAACCACAGAATTCGATGGCGATGACGTCCTCGCGCCCGAACCCGATGTGGGAGCTAATGATGCGCGTTAGCCACAGCATGAAGGCCACCATAGCGATGGAAAGCGCCACGAGGGACACCAGCTCCCAGATCTTGATTGAGCCCCAGATGCCGTCGACCACTCCCTTGGAGAAGGCGCCATAAACCACCATCGCGATCGAACCACGGTCGACGATCTTTGTGCCTTTGTTAGCGGCAAAGTCCTTTACCCAGCGACGCGTGAGTTGACCTAAAACGAAAGGTGCAAGCAGAAGCAGACTGATCTCCAGGAAGACTCCCCCGTCTACCGATATGCCATCTCCCGCGCCCATCAGCGCCATGACTAACAAAGGAGTTAGGACGACTCCGACTAGGTTTGAGGCCGAGGCAGACACGATGGCTCCCGCGACATTTCCTTTCGCCACCGAGGTAAAGGCCACCGAGGATTGCACTGTTGATGGCACCAGCGTTAGGAACAGGATTCCCAGATACATGTCCTGTGAAATGAATGCCGTAAGTGGGCGAAGTGCTAATCCCAGCAACGGATAGGCCACGAAAGTAAAAGCCAAGATCGTTAAATGTAAGCGCCAATTTTTCAGCCCTGCCAGTGCTTCCGCAGTAGAAAGACGAGCACCGTAGAGGAAGAACAGCAGCGCAATAGCGATGTTCGTTAACGAGTCGAAGACTGCGGCAAATTCTCCTCTGGCCGGGAAAATAATAGCGACTATTACCGCGGAGACGATGAGCAAGATGAGCGGATCTATCTTCTTGAGGCGCGAAGTCATGAGCAAATCTTATCGGTAGCATGTGAGCATGACTAAGCTATTTACTCCGCTGACCTTGCGCGGCGTCGAGTTTCCCAACCGCGTGTGGATGCCGCCGATTGGATCTTTGATCGTCCAGCTTGGAATGTCGAGGAGACCGTCAGCCTTGCCGTGCAGCTGCGTGAACGTGGGGTCGACCTGATTGACGTATCTACCGGCGGCAACGCGCATGCCGATATTCCGGTTGGACCTGAATATCAGGTGGACTATGCCACTAAGGTCCGTGAAGCGGGCCTGCCGGTTTCGGCGGTTGGCCTCATTACTGAGCCGCAGCACGCCGAAGAAATTCTTGCTGCCGATCGAGCCGATGTCATTGAGGTTGGCCGTGCCGCATTAAAGGACCCCCTATTGGCCGCGACGCGCTGCCGAAGAACTCGGTTCACCGTTGGAGGCGCTCCCCTCCTATAGCCGCGCTCGGTGATTGCGTCTTAGTGTTTCGGCGTTATTAAGCAAAAGAGCGAGTGTTTCACGTGAAACACTCGCTGTTTTTGGTGTTAAGCCGAGACGTTCTTAACCTTGTCGCCTTCGGTCTCAACGCCGTACTCGGTCAGTGGCTTACTGCCCGGACCATCAATGACGGAACCGTCTTCCAAGTTGTAAGAAGTGAAATGTGTGGTGCAGGTTGCCGTCATCTCCTCGATCTGGGTGATTAGGCTGCCCTGGTGTGGGCAAGTCTGCGAGTATGCTTTAAACTCACCCTTCTTGGGTTGCGCGAAGATGACCTTGTCTACGATGATGGCCGAGCCGACCGGAACCTCGGTGGCTGCGATTTCTGCGCTTGGTTCCTTACCGCATGCGGCAAGGTAGGCGCCCGCGAAGGTGGTTGCGGAGCCAAGAAGGAAGATGCGACGTGAACACTGAGTCATGTGTCTACCCTATCGCATTCTTTTGGACATTCGGTCAAGTTTCCTTTCGACGGGTGAGGCCAAGTCTTGGAGTAAACAAATTCTTTACACTCCCCATTTTCGGCTGACATAAGTTGCCAATGTTAAAGTCACCTATGACGATAAGTCTTTAGACTATCTGATTTGTTAATTAACATCACTGTGTCTTTATGAAACGCCATGAAAATAGCCCCCGCGGCGCGAGGGCTGAAGGCTTGCTAGGCGCGATCTGCTTGCTCGGCTGCCTTGCGGAGCGCGCCGAGATCTACCTCGGGTTCGGTGGAGCCGCATCCATCGTCGCCACAGTTGCAGCTGTCGCCGCAGCCCTCTTCTGCCTTGTGGGCTTCATCCCACAGGAAGGCTGCGCGGGAACCCATGTTGGATCCGATGGACAGTGCCAGGATGGAAATAACAAAAGTCAGGGCCGGGATGGTCCACATCCAGCCGCGTGCGGAGATCGCCACGACTCCGCCGAAGAGCAAAGAGACACCAGCCAGCATCCAGAATGGGCCAGCGATTGCATGAGCATTGTCCCAAGCTTCCTTAGTCTTGCGGATCTCTACCAGGCGGAGGCCCACGACACTATTACCGGGGAGCTTACGCGCGGTGGCGAGGCCGCCCACGATGAGGAATATGGCGGCGAGGGTAAAGAAGATGATGGCTATCGCGAGCATGTCCCCTAGTTTATCCCTGAATTTGCCAGAAGAAAATCCAGCTCTTCGTGGGTTCGCGGCGATTTTACGATGAGTGTGAAAAGCCGCTCGTTTGGTAACATTCTGCTCGTGTTGTGCCAAAGAAAACAGTCGTCACACGCACCACATAACAATGAAAAGAAAGCTAAATGAACCTCAAGAGTATTACTGGCTCTTTGCTCTTTAAGATCGTCGCCGCGATCATATTGGGCATTGCTGCCAGCTTCATTCTGCCGGAATGGGCCGCGCGCATCTTCGCCACGTTCAATGGGCTCTTCGGAAATTTCCTGGGCTTTTTCATCCCAGTTCTGATTTTCGCCCTCGTGGCGCCTGCGATTGCGGGGCTTGGTCGCGGCGCCGGCAAGTGGCTCGGAATGACGGTCGCACTCGCGTATGGCTCCACAATTCTCGCGGGCTTCATTGCCTATGGATTGTCAGTCGCGCTTTATCCAACGATGCTTGCGGGCCAGAACATCGATACCAACGTGTCCGATATTGAGGAAGGCGCGCTGCAGCCCTACTTCACCGTGGATATGCCGCCGCCATTTGAAGTAATGTCGGCGTTGCTTTTGTCCTTCTGTATCGGCGTCGCGATGACTGCGGTGAAATCCGACACTCTCTACGCGGTGACCAAAGAGCTGGAAGCCGTCGTAGTCAAGATCATCTGGGGATTCGTCGTTCCGCTTCTGCCGATCTACATCTTCGGCATGTTCTTGTCGCTGGGAATGAATGGCAATCTTGGCGACGTCCTCGTTGCCTTCTCGAAGGTGCTTATCCTCGCCGTCGTCATGACCATCGTGTACCTCCTCTTCCAGTACCTGGTCGCTGGTGCAATCGCGCGGAAGAATCCCTTCGTCGCGCTAAAGAATATGGCACCGGCCTATTTCACCGCGCTGGGTACCTCATCCTCGGCTGCCACGATTCCGGTCTCCCTAGAGTCCGCGCTCAAGAATGGCATCTCCCGTCCGGTGGCTGGTTTCGTCATTCCGCTCGGTGCAACCATCCACATCTCGGGCTCGATGATCAAGCTGACCCTGTACGCTTTCGCCATCGTCACGATGACGGGCATGGATGTTTCCTTTGGCGAGGCGGCAGGGTTCATCTTTCTTCTGGCCATCATGATGGTTGCTGCGCCTGGCGTCCCAGGCGGTGCGGTGATGGTTGCGGTGGGTCTTCTGCAGGCAAACATGGGCTTCGATGATTCCCTCGTGGCGCTTATGATTGCGGCATACATTGCCATCGACTCTGTCGGAACCGCAGCGAATGTCACGGGCGACGGTGCAATCGCGATGATTGTGGATCGCTTCGCGCGCGGCGAAATTGAGGGCCTTGACGAGCAATCCGCTTCCCCAGCCGAACAACAGTAAGAGTTGGTTTTATAGGCGCTTAATCCAAAACTAGGGCCCGAGGATAGTTCAGGTGAGAACTTTCCCTCGGGTCCTTTTCGTTTTGCTTACGTTCTAAGAACCTAGCTACGTTGCGCTGTTACCGCTTGGTTGCGGCCTTCATGGATGCGACGAAGTCGGTGATGTCTTGCTTAAGGGCATCGATATCAATGTCGGTTTCACGTGAAACGTGCTTCTCAATGATCTTGGTGATTGCGGAGCCGGTGATAGCGCCCGCTGCGCCGGCAGCGATGGCATCGGCAACGTGTTCTGGGGTGGAGATGCCGAAGCCGAGGAGAACCGGAGCGCCTTCGAAGCGCTTTACGTTGGCAACCACCTCGTCGAGGCCGCGGGTCTCCGAGGCTTTCTCCGTACCAGTCACGCCGTCGCGGGAGATGGCATAAATGTAACCCTTGGAGTACTTAGCCACGCCTGCCAAGGTCTTCTCGCTCGCCTGTGCCGGGGCGATGAAGATTGGGTCGACACCAGCCTTTTCCGCGGCCGCGACGAATGGGGCGCCTTCGCGCACCGGGACGTCGGGAAGCAGGATGCTATCTGCACCCGCATCGCGGAACTCCTGATAGAAGTTCTCGATGCCGCGGGTGAATGGGACGTTGCCGTAGATCAGCATGCCGATGGGAAGCTTCGGAAACTCGGAGCGAATCTGCTTGATCTGCTCAATTGCGGCATCGACGGTCGCGCCGTTGGCCAGCGCGCGGATGTGCGAGGCCTGAATCGTCGGGCCATCGGCAACTGGGTCAGAGAAAGGAACGCCCAACTCGAGGGCGTCGGCACCGCCGGCGACGGCCGCGCGGACGATCTCCAGAGCTACTTCCGGAGAGGGATCGCTCAGCATGATGAAAGGAACGAATGCTCCCTCGTCCTTGAGGGTGGCAAACAGGGTGTCGTAGCGGCTCATTAGTTTTCCTCCTTGAGGCGCAGCTGTGGGTTCTGCTCGAGGGTGCGACGGACATGGTCGATGTCTTTATCGCCGCGGCCAGAAAGTGATACGAGGATGGTGATGTCTTCTTCTTTACGCTTCAACGCATAGGCGAGGGCGTGGGAAGATTCGAGGGCCGGGATGATGCCCTCCTTCTTGCTCAGTAGCTGAAAGGCTTCGAGTGCCTCGGCATCGGTGATGCCGACGTACTTAGCGCGGCCGGTCTTAGACAGGTGTGCGTGTTGTGGGCCGACACCCGGGTAATCCAGGCCGGCGGAGATGGAGTAAGACTCCTCTACTTGGCCGTCAGCATTGCGCATCAGATAGGAGCGCGCGCCGTGGAGGATGCCCACCGTTCCGTTGTTGATGGTGGCACCGTGCTTACCGGAGTCGAGGCCCTCGCCTCCTGGCTCAGCGCCAACTAACTCGACTCCCTCGTCCTCGATGAAATCGGCGAACATGCCGATGGCGTTGGAGCCGCCGCCGACACAGGCGACGACGAGGTCCGGCAGTTCGCCGGTTTGTTCAATCATCTGCGCCTTTGCCTCTTCGGAAATCACCTTGTGGAACTCGCGCACGATGGTTGGGAACGGGTGTGGGCCGGCGGCAGTACCGAGGAGATAGTGGGACTCGTGGAAGGTTGCGGTCCAATCACGCAGTGCTTCGTTAACGGCGTCCTTGAGGGTGCCGGAACCGGTGTCGACTGGGACGACTTTGGCGCCCATGAGTTCCATGCGGTAGACGTTGGGCTGCTGGCGCTCGACATCCTTGGCTCCCATGTAGACCACGCACTCAAGGTCGAGCAGCGCGCAAGCCAGTGCGGTGGCGGTGCCATGCTGGCCGGCGCCGGTCTCTGCGATGATGCGGGTCTTGCCCATGCGCTTGGCCAGCAGAGCTTGGCCGATTACTTGGTTCGTCTTGTGTGCACCACCGTGCACCAAGTCCTCACGTTTGAGGAAGATGCGGGCCTTGCCGCCTAGCTTGGTTGCCTCAGTCAGCGGAGTCGGGCGGCCGAGGTAATCCTTCAGGTAGCCGGCGAGATCCTCACGGAAGGAGGGATCGTTCTGGGCATCTACGAAGGCTTGCTCAAGCTGATCGAGAGCTGGGATGAGGGATTCTGGCACGAATTGCCCGCCGAATTCACCGAAGTAGGCTGGGAGCAAGGTTTCCCTGGTTTCTTGTGTTTCAGTCATGTTCTTTCCTGTGTTGGGGTGTTGTGAAGAAGTCAATTTAAGGATTTGTGTAGTTGCGGATGGTTTGGAAGGCGCGGGCGATAAGGCCAGAGTCCTTGCCGCGGGAGGTCTCCAATCCGGAGTTGAGGTCGAGGCCGGCGGTGCCGACGGCGAGCGCTTCTTTCAGATTTTCGAGGTTGAGTCCCCCAGCGAGGAGGGCCGGGACATCACGTGGAACCGTGGACCAATCGAAGGTCTGCCCCGTGCCGCCGCGGCCGGTGTCGAGGATGAGGAGATCCGCGTCTTCGGCAAGCGCCCGTGCCAAGTCCGGGGCATCCGGCGCCGTCATGTCGATGGCACGCCAGACAAAGTTCGAATGCTTGCGGGCCTCCGCGATGAGAGCGCGCTCGGCCTCGACGCTCCCCTGATATGGGGCATGCAACTGGATTGCCTGGATGCCGTCGAATGCAATCTTCGCGAAGTTGGACGTGCGGCGAGAGACGGCGATGTAACGCAGCCCCGGCTCGTGGCTGATGATCTGTTCCGCAGTTTCACGTGAAACATTGCGCGGAGAGTCCTCCTCGAAGATGAGTCCACCGTAGATGGCACCGGCCGCGCGGGCTGCCTGTGCCGCGGAAGGAGTACTGAGTCCGCAGACCTTGTTGTCGCCGTAGACGAGGCGGCGCGCGGCTAGGTCAATGTCCGGCTGGCTCGTCAGTTGAGAGCCGACGAGGAAAGCGTTGGCGTGGCCGCCGATGCGGCGCACCGTCTGGTTATCGCGGATGCCTGACTCGGAGACAATGATCTTGCCTTGCGGAACATATTCCGCGAGCTTTTCCGAACGCGTCAGGTCGATGCTCAGATCGTGGAGGTTCCGATTATTGATGCCGATGATGTCGACGCCGAAGGCGACGGCGCGGTCGACCTCCTCCTTGGTAATCGCCTCCGTCAGTACGTCCAGTCCTAAGGAATCGGCGAGCGTCTTCAGCTCCGCGTAGGTCTCGTCGTCGACGATGGACATCATTAACAAGATGGCGTCGGCGCCGTAGTAGCGTGCGGCATAAACTTGAATCGGGTCGACGATGAAGTCCTTGCACAGCACCGGCAGATGTGTGGACATCGCGACGGTCTGCAGATGATCATAATCGCCGCCGAACTTATCGGGCTCGCACAGTACCGAAATTGCCGAGGCATAGCGGGAGTAGATGCGCGCGATGGCACCCGGCTCGTAGTGCTCGCGAATAAGGCCGAGTGAAGGCGAAGAAGACTTGCACTCCATGATGAAACGATTGGTGCCATTCAGGGCGTCGTAAAGCGAATGCTCCGACTTCGGCAGGTTCGCCAGATCCACGTGGGCGATGCGCTCACGGATCTCCGCGAGGTGGGTGCGACGCCCCGCGACGATCCCCTCCAGCACCGTTGGCAGCTTAGGCATAGTTCGCCTCCTCGTGGGTGCGCAACCAATCGGCCACCTGGCCGGAGTCGATGATTTCCTTCGCGTGGGCGACGCCCTCGGCGATGGTTGCGGTTTTGCCGTAGAGATAGAACATCGCACCCGCCGCGGCGACGATGGCATCGCGGTGTGCGGGCTTGCCCTCCCCCGCGAAGACGTCGCGAAGCAGCTGCGCATTCTCCGCGCCGTCACCGCCGACGAGGTCCGCGAGCTCGTGGCGTTCAATGCCGAGGCTTTCTGGCGTGACGTCATATTCGGTGATCTCGCCATCCTTTAGCTCCCACACGTGGGTGGTGCCGTGGACAGCAATCTCATCGGTGCCCGCACCGTGGACCACTAACGCGCGAGTGCGGCCTAGCTCCTTGAAGACTTCCGCGATGAGGCGTCCCTGCGCGGGTTTGGCGATGCCCATGATCTGAAACTCCGGGCGACCCGGGGAAAGCAGTGGACCGAGGGTGTTGAAGATGGTGGAGATGCCGAGTGTTTTGCGCACCGGCTGCACGTGTGCCACCGCCGGGTTATAGGCCGGGGCGAAGAGTAAGGTGAAGTTGGACTCCTCAAATTGGCGCACGGCGCGCTCTGGATTGAGGTCTAGCGGAATGTTCAGTGCCTCAAGGACGTCGGCCGAGCCCGACTTGGAAGAAACCGAGCGGTTGCCGTGTTTAATCATCTTCACCCCATCGGAGGCTGCGACTAGCGACGCCGCGGTGGTGATGTTGATGGTATTCGCACCGTCACCACCAGTGCCCGCGGTGTCCATCAGGCCCTCGCCGGTGATCGGGAAAGGACGGCCGGCCTTCAGGAAGGCATGGGCGGCACCGGCGACGTCGGCAAGCGTCTCGCCCCTGGTGCGGATGTGGATGAGCAAAGCGGCGATGTGAATGTCGTCGTACTCGCCGACGGTCAGCGAAGTAAAGACCTTCCCGGCCTGTTCGAGGGTGGGTTCGGCGGTGTTCAAGTACTCCTGGAGGAGCTTCAGTGCGTTCTCGTCTTCCATTTAGTTGGCCTTTCCAAATATGTACTTCGCGGACAAATACTCGATGCAGCGTTCCAGCATGATGGGCCCGGTGGGACTAAGTACGGACTCTGGGTGGAATTGGACCCCAAAGGCCATCTGGTCCTCGGTCTCGGCCGCCATGACGACGTCTCCGATGGCGGTCTCGGTGGTAGCCAGCGCCCGCATTTCTGTAGGGATTTTCTTGCAGCCCAGGGAGTGATAGCGCGCCACTGGGACTTGGGTGCCGACGTAATCCGGATTGTCCGGCTCGGAGTCGACGGCGAGCCCGGTGAAGATGGGATGTTTCGCGCCAGCTTTAGTGAGGGTCATCCGGACCGACTTGCCGTGAACCGGGCCGCAGGGCTCGACGGTGCCGCCGTGGTGATCCAGCAGCGCTTGGAAGCCGAGGCAGATGCCAAACAACGGGATCTTCCCCAGCACGCTATCGATGAGTTCCGCCATGCAGCCGGCCTCGCGCGGGTGGCCCGGGCCTGGGGAGAGACAGACGATGTCGGGTTCCGCAGCCAGGATTTCTTCAACCGAGACGGTATTGCGGAAGATGGTCGTGCGGTAGCCGGCGAGTGCGTCGACCAAGTTGTAGACGAAGGAATCGTGGTTATCGATGAGCACCACGTGCGGGGAATGAGTCACCGGACAACCTCCAGTTTTGCGTTATGAGCGAGTGCGATGGCGTGCAGCACGGCATAGGCCTTGTGCAAGGTTTCATCGGCTTCGGCCTGCGGCACGGAATCGCGGACAACGCCGGCGCCAGCCTGAACCACCGCTACCCCGCCTTTCACGTAGGCGGAGCGGATGACGATGCAGTTATCCATGGAGCCATCGCCCTTCAGGTATCCCACTGCCCCGCCGTAGGAACCGCGGCGCGTTTTCTCGGTTTCGCGGATGAGTTCCATCGCGCGAAGCTTCGGGGCGCCGGTGAGAGTGCCCATGTTCATGCATGCGCGATAGGCGTCGAGGGCGTCGTAGTCCTCGTGGAGGGTGGCGGTTACACGTGAAACCAAGTGCATCACGCGGGAGTAGCGATCCACCTGGAGGAGCTCGGCGACCTTGCGGGTCTGTGGGACGGCCACGCGCGCGAGATCGTTGCGGGCCAGATCCACGAGCATCGTGTGCTCGGCAACTTCCTTGTTATCCGTGCGCATTTCGAGCTCATTGCGGATGTCGAGTTCGTGGTTGATGCTGCCATCCTTGTTGAGCCCGCGCGGCCGAGTGCCGGCGATGGGATAAAGCTGAACCTCACGGCTGGCGGCGTCGAACTTTAGGTTGGATTCTGGTGAGGCGCCGAAAAGTTCGTAGTCCGCGCCGCGCACGTAGAACATATATGGCGAAGGGTTCGTCTCGCGCAGTTGGCGGTAGGCGGCGAAGGCGTCGGGGCAATCGAGGGAAAATGCGCGGGATGGCACCACTTGGTAGATGTCCCCCGCAGTCACGTTATTTTGTAACTGTGACACAATTGCGCGGAACTTGGAGTTGGGCATCGAAGCTTCCGCAACGAGGCGATCTCGGTCCGGCGCGGGTTCTATCGCTTGCGGCTCGATGGATGCGAGCTCTGCCAAGCTTGCCGACGCCGCGTCCTCACTCAGATCGACCGCATGCAACGCGGCGGTCTCTGCGGCGTGGTCGATGGTGAGGAGAGTCTGTGCGACGACGAACTCATAATCCGGATAATCGTTCGGCCCCTCCCCTACGGCCGGGAGCTTCTCGAAGGTCTCGAGATAGTCATAAGCAAAGCCGCCTCCGACGAATGGAAGGGCGCCATCCGGCGTGGAGTATCCGGCATCTAATTGAAGGGCACGAAGTACGGCGGCGGTCGAAACGTCGCGGAGGCGCTCGCGCTCGTCGCTCTTCGCGGAAAGGCTAAAGACGAACGCCTCGCCATCGAAGTACTCGCCAAGCTGATCCTTGAGGCGCTCCATCATTGCCTCGCCCACTTTAGTTAGTGGCGTGGCTGTGACACGCTGTCCCCGGCAGGTAACTTTCAGTGCGGCCTGGAGAATTGCGATGCAATTGAGGTTCTTTTTCGACTCGATGTCGGCGGCTTCAAGGAGGAGGCTATCCTTCGGCTGCGCGAGCCGTTGGAAAAGCAGGGATGCATCCTGCTCATAAGGTATCGCTCGGGAGGCGGTATGGAAGACCGTTCCGGAGGTAGGGGTTGGTGGCATTCGTGGTGGCCTTTCGCGGCTAAATGTTGTCTGTAGCTTTTAAAGTTTTGAAGCTTTAGATTCGCGCCGCGTGCGCCGTGGTGGTTATAAAACCACGAAAGGCCCGCATAGCGCGAGCCTAAATCTTCTGGGTTCGAGTGAACCGGCCCGCAGTTACGCGAGCCACCACCAGTTCTGGGATTTATTGGTCAGAAGTTGCATGAGACACACCTTAGCATGAGTGTGTGCTACGTGTGTGGTTTCGAGCACATTTTATGCACGAACAAAATGAATGCTCCGATGTACGGTTGCGACCATGGGCACACTTGAATCCAAACTCGCACCACTTCAGGAACAGTACTCGGAACAACTAGCCAAGCGCCGTGAGGAAGCGGCCGAGACCTTCAAGCGTTTCATGGAAGTTCACGGCGACGATGAGAAGCTGAAGAAGCACAAGACATGGCAAGCGCCATATGTCGACGCCTTCGCCCATGAGGTCGCTCCGAAGCTCAGTGTCGATGAGGTTGAGCTCGTGCTCGGCCAATCGCTGGTGGAATACCACGGCAGCGATTGGCTCGTGGTTGGAGAGGACGATGGCGAGCCAGTCCTCGCTATCTTCGATCCGGGCCGCCGTAGCGCTGCCGTTCCCCGCAACTACGCCCGCGAAATCGTGGAAGGAAATTGTCCCAAGTTCTTCGGCCTCGACTGGGTCCAGGTCTGGGACTTTGAGCCGGATGCTCCGGAATATGCTCCGGGCAAGCCCATAGCGGTGATGGAACAAATCGTATTGAGTGCCGCTTTCTATCGCGCGTTGAAGCACCCAGAAGAATCTTCTAGCGAGGTCTTGGATAAGGTCCTTCCAGAATTTGAAGCTGCCGATCTCCGCGAGAAGGGAGCGGAGCTGAACCGCCAGCCGCTCGCGGAGCGTCTGGAAGCGCTCCTGGCTAAGCACTCCTAGGCGCTGCTAACGCTTAACGCCCCGCGTAGTGTTTCACGTGAAACACTACGCGGGGCGTTGTTTGTGGCTACTATTTAGAGCTGTTGCTTACTTGGTTGGCAACAGCGCCTTGTTGAAGTAAGCCTCGACAGCCGCGGCGTCGTCAAGCGGCAGGACCGCGCCGACGTATTGGTCTGGGCGGACGATGATAACGGCGCCGTCGCGGGAGATTCCGCGGGCCTGGAAGATGTCGCGCTCTTCGGGCAGGGCGTTGAATACGTTCTCCCAATTGGGGATATGGAACTTGCCGTTGAACGGGCGGAAGAGACGCGGGGCGTCCAAGATCTCGTAATCGTGGTGGTTGGTCTGCTGGTAGATGGCCTTGACGTCGAAGTAGGTGTTCTCGTCGGCGTCAGCGGGAGTGAACTTGGCCAGAACCTCTTTCATCCGCTCGGCCCAGGCGCTGAACTTGGATTCCTCGCCGGCCTTCGGGGCGTCGGCAAAAGCGTAGATGCGGTAGCGGCCGTCTGCGAAGTGCTGGTGGCCCAGGTGCTGCTGAACTGCGTCGCAGCGGCGGAGAACCTCAAAGGACTTAAAACGCTTGCCCACCGGGAAGCCAGTGGCCAGTTCTTGATGCTGGGTGTCGCCGACGATGATGTTCTCCTCGTACTGGGTCATCATGCCGGCGGCGAATTCCTCGGCGGCGACGTAGTACTTCTCCACCGCGCATGGATCCTCGAGTTCCTCCGGCGGGGTGGCCATAAGGGTGGACCATTCCTTATCGAAGTTGATGAGGTTCTGTGCGGCTGGCTGGCGCTCGCCATGGTAGGTGCTCAGCAGCTCCTCCGGCGCGCGGCCATCCAAGACGTGACCAAGCTTCCAGCCGATGTTGAAACCATCCTGCATGGAAACGTTCATACCCTGGCCCGCCTTCGCGGAGTGGGTGTGGCAAGCATCGCCGGTGAGGAAGACGCGCGGGGAATCGTTGTTGTCATCAAAGGCATCGACTAGGCGGTGGCCTACTTCGTAGACGGAGTGCCAAGCCACCATCTTCACATCGATGAAGTAAGGAGAGTAGATCTCGTTGGCCTTCTCAATGATCTTCTCGATTGGCGTCTCGCGGATCTTGCCGTTGTCACCTTCTGGGACGACGCCCAAGTCGACGTAGATGCGGCAGAGGTAGCCGCCCTCGCGCGGGATGTGGAGGATCGAGCCAGCCTTGGAGTGGATGGCACACTTGGTGCGCCAATCTGGGAAGTCGGTATCGACCACGACGTCCATGACACCCCACGCGTGGTTGGCCTGATCGCCGTTTAAGCAACGGCCAATAGACTTGCGCACGCGGGACTTGGCGCCGTCCGAGCCAACGACGTACTTGGCGTGGACCGTGCGGGGATTGCCGTTCTCATCTTCGAGCTTGACGGCAACGGGGTATTCGCCCTCCCCTACCTCGAGCTCGATGAACTTCCAGCCATAGTCCGGTTCGATGCGGCCCGGGGCGCGGTGGGCAAAGCGGGCGAAGTAATCCAGAACGCGGGCCTGGTTGACGATGAGGTGTGGGAACTCGGAGATGCCACCCTCGTCATCGACGGGGCGGGCGCCGCGGATAATGTGCTCGCGGTTTTCTGGATCCGGGTTCCAGAAGGACATCTCGGTGATCTCGTAGGCTTCTTCGGTGATTTCCTTGGCAAAGCCGAAAGCCTGGAAAGTCTCCACGGAACGGGACTGGATGCCGTCTGCCTGGCCCAGGATGAGGCGGTGCGGGCGGCGCTCGATGATGCGAGTGTTGACGCTCGGGAACATTGCCAGCTGTGCAGCCGTGATCATGCCCGCCGGCCCGGAGCCTACGATGAGGACGTCCATGGTGTCTGGCAGTTCGCTGGCGCGGTCGACGCCGTAACCTGCGGGCTCGAGGACGCGGGGGTCTTGGGAAACATAACCATTGTGGTGGAACTGCACTGTGATCTCCTTGTTGGCCAAGATGAAGTGGATGGGATGCAGGTGACTTAACTCAATGCATTTAGGGAGTGTGATCTAAGTCCTATGTGCGGAATCATATATGATGCCGCAGTTTTCTACAATGAGCATTCAGATTTGCGTGGAAACGCTGGGGATTTACTTGCTGAAGATGAAGTGCCCGCGCGCTTGCGCGGCTTCGTGCTCTGGGCCAAGAGGGATTCCCTTGCGCTCACGGAGGATGAAGGTGCACACGAGGCCAACCAGCGAAGCCGTGACTAGATAGCCGGATACCGCGAAGGTGGTGCCCGTTGCTTCGACCAGGGAAGCCGCAATCATCGGGGCGAAAGCTCCGCCTAGGACCGAGCCGAGGGCGTAGGTGATGGAAACGCCCGTGGCGCGAATGGATGCCGGGAAAAGCTCGGCATACATGGCGGACTGGGCGCCGTAGGTCAGGCCCAGGCCAAAGGTTAGCGAGGTCAGTGCCAGATAGAGCAGCTTGAGATCGCCAGTGTTGACCAGAGGGAAAAGCGCTGCGGCGCCGAGCGTCTGAGCGATAAAGCCGATGAGATAAGTCGCGCGGCGACCAATTCGATCGGAGATGGCACCGGCAAACAACGTAAAAAGTGCCCAGGTAAACGCGGAAAGCGTGACGGCATTCAGGACGTCGCCGCGCGCGAGCGCAACCGGACCGTCCGGGTCGGTCGCGTACTTCTGGATGTAGCCGCCCGTGGTCATGTAGCCCACGGTGCCATTGCCTGCGAAAACCAGTGCTGCGGTGAAGACTAGTGGGAAAAACTTCTTGAACAGAACGGCGAAAGGATGTGGCGTTTCTTCCTCTTGGCGCTCGGCGATTTCCTCGAAGACTGGGGATTCGTCAACGCCCATGCGGATTAGGTAACCCACCAAAACCAGAACGAAGGAAAGCAGGAACGGTACACGCCAACCCCAGGCCATGAAGGCGTCGCCAGGCGCGATGGTGTTCATGATTGAAAGAACTCCGGAAGAAAGCAGCAGGCCAGCCGGCACGCCCACCTGGGGTCCGGCGCCATAGAGCCCGCGCTTATCGACGGGTGCGTGCTCCACCGCCATCAGCACCGCACTGCCCCACTCGCCGCCTGCGGAAATTCCTTGGATGATGCGCAGGGCAATGAGCAGGATCGGCGCCCAAACGCCAGCGCTATCGAAGGTGGGCAGGACGCCGATTAGCGTGGTGGCGCCGCCCATGGCAAAGAGGGTGACCATGAGAACCACGCGACGGCCAAGGCGGTCGGCGAAGTGGCCGGCGAGGAAAGCGCCGATTGGGCGGAAGAGGAAGGAAAGGCCAACCGTAAGGAAGGAGATGATGGTGGCCAGGCCGCCTTCCAGCGGGCCGAACATGAGCTTGTTGAATACGAGGCCAGCTACTGCGGCGTAGAGGAAGTAGTCGTACCACTCGATGGCGGTACCGATGGTGGTCGCGGCGACAACACGGCGGCGTTCGGCCGTCGTGATTGTCGGGGCGGCAGTTGCTTGCGACATGTTTTCCCTTTCTAGTTGTGGCTTGTCGTATACCTAACCACTTATTGTGAGTTGAACCACTTGCGGCGTTGGTAGGGATAATATACGATTTGGGCAAACATTTGAGAGAAAAGAAGGATTTTTCATGGCTGTACCCCAATTTCTGCCTGAGAAACCGGGCAAGATTATTGCCGTGCACGTGGCTTTTGAGTCCCGTGCCGCTCAACGTGGTCGCTGGCCCAAGACCCCGAGTTACTTCCTGAAGGCGACCAGTACCCTGGCGGAATCCGGCGGCGTCGTCGAGCGTCCGGCGGGCACTGAGCTGTTGGCGTTTGAGGGCGAGATTGCGCTCATCATTGGCAAGCCGGCTCGCAATGTCACCTTGGATGAGGCTTGGGGTCATGTTGCCTATGTAACTGCGTCCAATGACCTGGGGCTTTATGATTATCGCGCGCAGGATAAGGGATCTAATACCCGTTCCAAGTCCCGCGATGGTTATACGCCGATTGGGCCCATGCTTATCGACGCCCAGAAGATCGACCCCGCCTCGTTGCGCCTGCGCACCTGGGTTAATGGCGAGCTGGCGCAGGAGGGTACCTCGTCTGAGAAGGACCTCATCTTCCCTCTCGCGCAATTTGTCGCGGACCTCTCCCAGCACATGACTCTGGAGACTGGCGATATCATCCTGACGGGCACCCCGGCGGGCTCCACCGTGATCAAGCCCGGCGATGTCGTCGAGGTCGAGGTTGACGTACCGGGTGGCGAGACCTCCGGACGTCTTAAGACGGCAGTCGTAGAAATCCCGGCTTCCTTCGATTCAGCTCTGGGCAACCTGCCGAATGTTGATGACAAGCAGCGCGAGGATGCCTACGGCGACCGTGAGTCCGCTGGGCTTCCGCCGCTTCCCTCTTCCTCCTCTTCCGAACTTTCCGCGGAATTGAAACGGAAATTGGAGGAGGCGCCCACCGCCGGACTTTCGGCACAGTTACGAAATCGCGGCATCAACCAATCCGTTATCGAAGGCGTCTATCCACAGACTCCGGGCACCAAAATGGTGGGCGTCGCCCGCACCCTGCGCTTCGTTGCCGGGCGCGAAGATCTCTTCAAGAGCCACGGCGGCGGCTTCAACGAGCAGAAGAAAGTCTTCGACACCGTAAAGGAAGGCGAAGTAATCGTTATCGAGGCTCGCCAAGAGCCGGGGTCTGGCACCTTGGGCGACATCCTTGCACTGCGCGCGAAGACCCGCGGCGCGGCCGGTGTTGTCACTGATGGTGGT
Organism: Corynebacterium sp. HMSC08C04; assembly: GCF_001807495.1. Lineage (NCBI taxonomy): Bacteria > Bacillati > Actinomycetota > Actinomycetes > Mycobacteriales > Corynebacteriaceae > Corynebacterium > Corynebacterium sp. HMSC08C04. The sequence goes on from NZ_KV789202.1 coordinate 214,324, forward strand.
GTGCGCGACTACGAGGCGGTCCGTGAGATCGGCCTGCCCGTCTTCACCCAAGGCGCACACCCATGCGTGCTCGGCCGCAAGCACGTTCCGTGGGATAGCGACATTGCTGTTTCCTGTGGCAACGCCACCGTTATCCCGGGAGACATCATCGTCGGCGATGACGACGGCGTCATCGTCATCCCGCGCGAGCTGGCTGAGGAGGTAGCAGACGCTGCGCTTGCCAAGGAGCACGAGGATGAGTGGGTGGCCGAGCAGGTCAAGGCCGGTGCAAGCCTCGACGGCATGTTCCCGCCAAAGGGCGCCAACAAGGAGGCCTACCTCGCCTTCAAGAATGGGGGTGGTCAATGAGCCTCGCGGAGAGCAAATCCCAACAGGCCTATAACTGGATAAGCCAGCAGATCCGCACCCGCGGATACGAGCCAGGCCACCGCTTGGTTCTTACAACAATTGCAGAAGAACTCGATGTCAGCGTCGTGCCGGTGCGCGAGGCCATCAGGCAGCTCGAAGCCGAAGGGCTGGTTACCTACGAACGCAATGTGGGCGCGCGAGTAACCACCCACAACCGCGAGGCCTACTACGAATCCATGGAGATCGTGGCCACACTCGAGGCCCGGGCAACCGCCCAGTCCGCTCCCTTCCTCGAAGCCGCGGACGTCGCCAAGGCGCGAGAGCTTAATCAGCAGATGCGCGAGCTTGTTGTCACCCACGACCCAGACGAGTTCACCAAGCTCAACAAAGAATTTCATAGCGTGCTCTTTGCCAAGTGTCCCAACGAAAGGCTTGTAAAGCTGGTTTACGAGCAATGGGACCAACTGGAATATCACCGCGTTTCGACCTTCCGCTACATCCCGGAGCGGGCGTTGGACTCGGTGGAAGAACACGAAAAGCTAATCACCCTCATTGAGATCGGCGCCGAGGAAGCATACGTGGAAAAGGTTGCACGGGAACACCGCTTGCAAACCTCCCGGAGCTATCGGGCAAAAAACGCCGAAACAGACACTGCAAACGCAACCTAGATACCCAGACTTAAAGGAGAACCCTAAAGCCATGAGCATCAACAACGACGCCGCGAAGCCAAACGACCTGCCAGAGAAGATCCTCCACTACATCGATGGTGAATTCGTTGCCTCTATTGATGGCGACGAGTTCGAGGTACTCGATCCGGTAACCAACCAGAACTACATCAAGGCCGCCTCCGGCAAGCCGGCCGACATCGACAAAGCCGTTGCTGCCGCCAAGGCTGCCTTTGAGCGCGGCGAGTGGTCCAAGGCTCTCCCCCGCGAGCGCGCTCGCGTCCTCAACAAAATCGCAGACATCGTCGAGACCCGCGCAGACAAGCTGGCTGCTTGGGAGTCCTTCGACTCCGGCCTGCCAATCACCCAGGCCAATGGCCAGGCCAAGCGCGCGGCGGAGAACTTCCGCTTCTTCGCTGACCTCATCGTTGCGCAGGCCGACGACGCCTACAAGGTTCCGGGCCGCCAGATCAACTACGTCAACCGCAAGCCAATCGGCGTCGCAGGTCTTATCACCCCGTGGAACACTCCTTTCATGCTGGAGTCCTGGAAGCTCGCCCCTGCTATCGCCACTGGTAACTCCGTTGTCCTGAAGCCGGCTGAGTTCACCCCGCTTTCCGCACAGCTGTGGGCAGGCATCTTTGAGGAGGCTGGCCTCCCGAAGGGCGTCTTCAACCTAGTCAACGGCTTCGGCGAGGAAGGCTACGCGGGCGACCCACTGGTCAAGCACCCAGACGTCCCGCTGATCTCCTTTACCGGCGAGTCCCGCACCGGTCAGATTATTTTCGGAAACGCGGCACCGCACCTGAAGGGTCTGTCGATGGAGCTGGGCGGCAAGTCCCCTGCCATTGTCTTCTCCGACGCGGACCTCGACACCGCAATCGACGCCTGTATCTTCGGCGTGTTCTCCCTGAATGGCGAGCGCTGCACCGCCGGCTCGCGCATCCTCGTCCAGCGCGACATTTACGATGAATTCGTTGAGCGTTACACGGCCGTCGCCAAGCGCGTAAAGGTGGGCCTGCCTTCCGATCCGAAGACCGAGGTTGGCGCCCTGGTTCACCCAGAGCACTACGAGAAGGTCACCTCCTACATCGAGATCGGCAAGCAGGAAGCAAAGCTGGCAGCCGGCGGCGAGCGCCCAGAGGGCTTCGAAGAGGGCAACTTTGTGCAACCGACCGTCTTCGTTGACGTCGACCCATCCGCCCGCATCTTCCAGGAAGAAATCTTCGGCCCAGTCGTTGCCATCACCCCGTTCGACACCGACGAGGAAGCGCTCGAGCTGGCCAACAACACCAAGTACGGTCTGGCCGCATATGTCTGGACCTCCGACCTCAAGCGTGCGCACAACTTCGCACAGAACGTTGAGGCTGGCATGGTCTGGCTGAACTCGAATAACGTCCGCGACCTACGTACCCCATTCGGCGGCGTGAAGGCTTCCGGCCTGGGCCATGAGGGTGGCTACCGTTCCATCGACTTCTACACCGACCAGCAGGCAGTCCACATCAACCTCGATAAGGTTCACAACCCGGTCTTCGGCAAGCAGGACTAAATCCTTTTTCTCTCACCTACTTTTCACCCAAGGAGCACATCATGACCAACGTTCAAGCACCGGATATCCTGCGTTGCGCCTACATGGAGATCGTTGTCACCGATCTTGAGGCTTCCCGTAAGTTCTACGTGGATACCTTAGGCCTCGTCGTGACCGAGGAAGATGACAACGCAATCTACCTGCGCACCTACGAGGAGTTCATCCACCATAACCTGGTGCTGCGCAAGGGCCCTGTTCCGGCAGTGGCGGCCTTCTCCTACCGCGTGCGTAGCCCCGAAGATCTGGACCGTGCTGAGGAGTTTTACAAGGCCCGCGGCTGCGAGGTTCGTCGCAACAAGGACGGCTTTGTCAAGGGCATCGGCGATTCCGTTCGTGTGCAGGATCCGCTCGGTTTCCCGTACGAGTTCTTCTACGAGGTAGAGCACCGCGAGCGTCTGGCGTGGAGCTATGACGCTCATATCCCGGGCGCGTTGGTTCGCTTGGATCACTTCAATCAGATCACCCCGGATGTTCCGAAGGCCGTGGATTACATGGAGGATCTTGGCTTCCGTATCACTGAGGATATCCGCGATGAACAGGGCACCGTCTATGCCGCATGGATGCGCCGTAAGCCGACCGTCCACGACACCGCAATGACCGGTGGTGACGGCCCGCGCATGCACCACATCGCGTTCGCTACCCACGAGAAGCACAACATCATCGCCATCTGCGACAAGCTTGGCGCTCTCCGCGAGTCTGACGCTATCGAGCGCGGCCCAGGCCGTCACGGTGTTTCCAATGCCTACTACCTCTACTTGCGCGACCCGGATGGTCACCGCGTGGAGATCTACACCCAGGATTACTACACCGGCGACCCAGACAACCCGGTTGTCACCTGGGACGTCCACGACAACCAGCGTCGCGACTGGTGGGGTACCCCGGTTGTTCCTTCTTGGTACCGCGACGGCTCCACCGTCCTCGACCTCGATGGCAATCCGGTTCCGCTGGTCGAGCGCACCGATGAGTCCGAGATGGCGCAGACCATCGGCGCGGATGGCTTCTCCTACACCCGCAAGGAAGATTCCGAGGAGATGCCGGAGTGGAAGCAGGGCGAGTTCAAGCTCGGCAACCAGCTCTAAAGCTCTCATGGATGCTGGACTGTGATTTCAAGGTTGATTAAAACCCAGAAATGCGGTCCAGCTTTTCTGCATGTTTCACGTGAAACAACGAACTAAGGAATTCGACAATGTTAGATAGCAAGCAACATATAGCCATCGCGGATGAGCTGGCGCAGGCCGAGCGCGACCGCACGATGATTCCTCTGCTGAGCACTCGTTTCCCGGACATGGGTGTGGAGGATTCTTATGCCATCCAGGGTGAGTGGGTAAAGCGCGGCATCGCCGGTGGGCGGCGCCTCGTTGGCCGCAAGATTGGTCTGACCTCCAAGGTGATGCAGGAGGCAACCGGTATTACCGAACCGGACTACGGTGCCATCTTTGCGGACCAGGTCTATGAGAACGGATCCGCTATCGAGCACGCGCAGTTCTCGAACGTGCGCATCGAGGTGGAGCTCGCCTTTGTTCTCAAGGAGGACCTGGCGGGGCCTAACTGCAGCATCTTTGACGTGCTCCGCGCGACCGATTACGTGGTGCCAGCCTTGGAGATCCTCTCCTCCCGCATTGAGATGAAGGGCCGCACCATCGTGGACACCATCTCTGACAACGCGGCGCTCGGTGCGATGGTTTATGGCGGCAACCCAGTCCGTCCCGAAGACGTTGACCTCCGTTGGGTCTCCGCCCTCCTCTATCGCAATGAATCCATCGAAGACACCGGCGTCGCCGCGGCGGTGCTCAACCATCCGGCGATGGGCGTCGCCTGGCTGGCGAACAAGCTGCATGCCCACGGCGACACTTTGAAGAAGGGCGACATCATCCTCGCCGGCTCCTTCACCAAGCCGATGTGGGTGGAGCCGGGCGATGCCGTCCACGCCGATTACGGAAAGTTGGGAGCAATCACATGCCGATTCCAGTAGAACTTCCGCCAACCTTCACGCGCGCGCTTGACGACGCCCCCTTGATCGGCGCCTGGATCTGCTCCGGCTCCCAGGTGGCGGCGGAGATTGTTGCTTCCGCCGGTTTCGATTGGCTGCTCATTGATGGCGAGCACTCCCCTTATAGCTTGGAGACCATCGCAGAATTGCTTCGGGCCACAGATGTGTATGGGCCAACCCGCATGGTGCGTGTTCCGGTTAATGATACCGCACTTATCAAGCAATACCTAGATGTTGGTGCCCAGAATCTGATGGTGCCTATGGTCGATACTGCAGCCGAGGCCGAGAAGGCTGTAGCGGCAATGTATTACCCACCGCGCGGTGTGCGCGGCGTCGGCAGTGCGTTGGCTCGTTCTTCCCGCTGGAATGGTGTGGAGGGGTATTTGCAGAAGGCCGCTGAGACCGTCAGCCTGACCGTGCAGATTGAGTCCTTCACCGCTGTGGAGAACGCGGCGGAGATCGCGGCAGTCGATGGTGTTGACCAAGTATTTGTCGGCCCATCGGATTTGGCGGCCTCAATGGGGCTGCTGGGACAGCAGACTCACCCAGACGTGCTGGACGCAGTGCAGCGTACTTTCGATGCGGTCCGTGCCGCGGGCAAGCCGGTGGGCGTCAACGCTTTCAATCTGGAGCAGGCGCAGCGTTATCTTGACGCAGGTGCGTCGTTTGCACTGGTAGGAGCTGATGTCCAGCTGTTGTCCGGTGCGGCGCGTACGCTGGCGGACAAATTCTCGAAGAAAGGTTAGCAACTTTTATGACTATCAATGTTGAGCAACTGTTGGCCAAGGTTCCGACCGGCCTGCTGATTAACGGGCAGTGGCGCGATGCTGCGTCAGGTGAGACCTTCGACGTGGAGAATCCCGCCACCGGCGAGGTACTAGCCACATTGGCTTCGGGTAACTCGGAGGATGCCGTGGCCGCACTGGATGCCGCCTGTGCCGTCCAGGACGAGTGGGCGCGCACAACCCCGCGCGAGCGTTCTAACATCCTGCGTCGTGCCTTCGAGCTTGTTACCGAGCGCAAGGATGAATTCGCTGCGTTGATGACCTTGGAAATGGGCAAGCCTCTGGCTGAGGCCTACGGTGAGGTCACTTATGGTGCGGAGTACCTGCGCTGGTTCTCTGAGGAAGCCGTGCGTGACTATGGCCGCAGCTTGCCCGCACCGGAGGGCACCCTTCAGATGGTGACCCGCCGTAAGCCGGTGGGCCCGTGCCTGCTTATCACCCCGTGGAACTTCCCACTCGCCATGGCCACCCGCAAGGTTGCGCCGGCGGTTGCTGCGGGCTGCACCATGGTGCTCAAGCCAGCGAAGCTGACTCCGCTGACCGCTCAGTACTTCGCCCAGACCATGATTGACGCGGGTCTTCCGGAGGGCGTTCTGAACGTCGTGGCGGGCAAGTCCGCTTCCGCCATTTCTGAGCCGGTCATGGCTGACTCGCGCCTCCGCAAGGTGTCTTTCACTGGCTCTACTCCGGTGGGTAAGACCTTGTTGAAGGCTGCTGCGGACAACGTTCTGCGCACCTCCATGGAGCTCGGCGGCAACGCGCCGTTCATTGTTTTCGAGGACGCAGACTTGGATCAAGCTGTAGCGGGTGCGATGGGCGCGAAGATGCGCAACATTGGTGAGGCCTGCACCGCAGCTAACCGCTTTATTGTGCACGAGTCCGTGGCCGAAGAGTTCGCACAGAAGTTTGCAGCCAAGATCTCTGAGCTCAAGGTGGGCAACGGTATGGACGAGGGCGTTACCTGTGGGCCGCTCATTGAGAAAAAGGCCCAGGACAACGTCGCCGCGCTCGTCGAAGACGCCGTCGCCAAGGGTGCCAAAGTTCTCGTCGGCGGCAGCCGTGGTGAGGGTGCTGGCTACTTCTACGAGCCGACCGTCCTGACCAATGTTTCACGTGAATCACGCGTGGCGCAGGAGGAGATCTTCGGACCGGTTGCGCCGATCCTTACCTTCAGCGATGAAGCCGAGGCCATCGAGCTGGCCAACGACACCGAGTATGGCCTGGCCTCCTATGTGTTCACGGAAGACTCCGACCGTATGTGGCGCCTGGGCGATGGCCTAGAGTTCGGCCTCATGGGCTTCAACGCCGGTGTCATCTCTAACGCCGCTGCCCCATTCGGTGGCGTCAAGCAGTCTGGCATGGGCCGCGAAGGCGGCGCCGAGGGCATCGAGGAGTACACCTCGCTGCAGTACATCGGTGTGCGTAACCCATACGCCAACCGATAAGGAATATAAGAAAAGCAGCCACTCCGATGGGGTGGCTGCTTTAGGTCTTAACGAGGGTCGCGCTCGCAACCAACGCCATCGCCATCACGATCAAACTTCGACATGAAGCCAGGATCGCCAGAGCGGATTGGGCGGCCAATGGAGTTCCACACGGCAGTGCAGTTTGCATAGCTGGCGGTGACGCGAGCAGGGGCGGGTGCCATCACGCGAGGTGGGGCTGGAGCTGGCCTAGCGGCGGGAGCGGGAGCTGGTGCCGGTGCTGGCGCAGGGGCGGGAGCTGGTGCTGGAGGATTCGGAATAATTCCAGGTAGCGGATTGGGGATCATGCGCTGTTGAACAGCCCAATAGACTCCGCCCGCGATGAGGCCGGCCAATGCGAGAGCGCCAACGACAGAGCCAACAATTACCCCGGTATTAGGTTCAGAGGACTGGGAGTTGGTGGCGGTATCTTGTTCGGCTGTAACGCTCGTTTCGGAGGCAACCGGAGCGTTAACTTCTTGTGCTTGCGCTGGAGAGATAGCGCCAAATGAGAGGGCCGCTGCAAGCAGTAGGCCAAGAGATTTCTTCTTCACAAATTTGTTATGCGACCACGCAGAGCCGTATGGAGGCTAAATGGGAGATTTACCCCCATCTAGAACTCTTAAAGGGATGGAGTGCGAAACGGGCGCGATAAGCGCTGGGAGAAAGTCCGAACTCAGCCTTGAAGATGCGCGAGAAATGCGAAGGATCGTGCAGGCCGTAGCGCGAGGCGATGGTGCCAATGGATTCCTTGGCATTTAAGGGGTTTGTTAGCTCCTCCCGTACTTTCTCTAGTCGGCGGCTGCGGATATAGGAGCCTACTGATAGGCCTTGTGCGGCGAAGCGGGAATGGAGATGACGCACGGATACGAAAAGCGCCGTGGCGATACTGCTTGGGGAAAGTTCTGCATCACCCAAATGCTGCTCGATATATGAGGTGGCCTGGTTGAATAACAAATTCTTCGAGTCAGAGGCGGTGTCGACTTCAGAAGAGAACACTGTGACCAACATGTTCAAGGCGGAACGAACAAGGGCCGGGGCGTGCGGGCCTTCCAGCACGTCGAGGTTATTGGCCAGCTGCTCGAAAAGCGGCACTGCCACCTTGCCCAAGCCATGATCACGGGAAACTGGGCTCGCAGTTAGCTGCTGAATCTGCGCCGGTGTGAGGCTAAGTAGGCTCTGTGGAAAGTGAACGATAAGAGTGTGCTGCTCGACGGGATATTCAAGAACATAAGGCCGTTGAGTGACATACAGTGCTAAGTCACCGGGATGAAGCTCGCAGGTTCGGCCATCTTGCGCCATGGTGGAGCGGCCGGAAAGCTGGAGGCTGAGCTTGCAAAAGGGGGCGTCGGCAAGCGCTGCGTTTTCCCTTTTTACCGAATGGGGCGCGGTGCGCATGTCAAAGAGGGAGACCTCCCCCACCCTGGTGCTGGTGAGCTGAGCCCAAAAGGTGCTCGCCTCGGGTGCATGAACTTCCAGCTTGCCGAAGGTCTCCGAAGACGCCGCGCGCCAGGCCGCGAGGTCATAGTGCGAGGAAGGGTTGGGCATATAAGTACTATACAGTGACCTCAAGCACATTTTTGAACAAGTTTTGTGCGCTTAAAGTCAAGCGGCAATATGTGTTGTGGGTAACAATAGTCAAAACTTTGCACACCTCGACTAAGGAGAATAAATGTCGCAGTTCGCCACGTATGAAGATCTTCTCGCAGCTGTTAGCGCTGAGGATGGCGTAGAAATCATCAACCCAGCCACCGAAGAGGTTGTGGGCGTCGCACCTGAAGGCAGTGTTGAGGAGCTCAATGCGGCGGTCGAGCGCGCGGTTCACGCGCAGAAGTCCTTTGCAAAGCTCAGCGACTCTGAGCGCTGTGACCTCCTGCTCAAGGCTGCGGACGCCATTGAGGCTTCCGCGGAGCCACTGGTGGAGCTGCTCTCCCGCGAGCAGGGCAAGCCGCTGAACGGCCCGAATGCTCGCTTCGAGGTTGGTGCGTGCTCCGCGTGGCTGCGCGCGACGGCGTCCTTCGAGTCCCCTGATTACACCGCTGTCGATGATGACATCACCGCGACGGTGCACTACCGTCCGCTCGGCGTCGTCGGTGCGATTGGCCCGTGGAACTGGCCGATGATGATCACCATTTGGCAGATTGCCCCGGCCCTACGCATGGGTAATGCCGTGGTGGTTAAGCCTTCCGAGTACACCCCGCTGTCCGTCCTGGCGCTCATCAAGGTCTTTAATTCCGTGCTTCCGGAAGGCGTCCTGCAGGTTGTCACCGGTGACGGCGCGGTAGGCGCAGCGCTGACCACTCACGCGGACATCGACAAGATCATGTTCACCGGCTCCACTGCGACCGGCAAGAAGATCGTCGAGTCCTCTGCCGCGAACCTGCAGCGCCTCACCCTTGAGCTCGGCGGTAACGATGCGGGCATCGTGCTTGACGACGCCGACCCAGCCGCCATCGCCGGCGACCTTTTCTGGGGCGCGTTCATCAACACTGGACAGACCTGCGCGGCAATGAAGCGCCTGTACGTGCCGGAATCGCTTTACGACGCCGTCTGCGAAGCCCTCGTCGAGGTAGCCAAAGCCTCGCCGATGGGTGTGGGCTTGGAAGAAGAAAACGTGCTCGGCCCGCTGCAGAACAAGCAGCAGTTCGACATCGTGGACAAGCTGGTAAAGGCAGCGAAGGAGTCCGGAGCGCGCGTGCTGTTGGGCGGCGACCCTGACTATGACGCGCCGGGCCACTTCTACCCCACCACCCTGGTGGCAGATATCGACCCGGATAACCCGCTCGTCGTCGAGGAGCAGTTTGGCCCTGCTCTGCCGATCATCAAGTACACCGATTTGGACTGGGCAATCGAGCAGGCCAACAAGCTCGATGTCGGCCTTGGTTCCTCGGTGTGGTCCGCCGATCGCGAGCGTGCGCGTGAGGTTGCGGCGCGTCTCGAGGCTGGTACCACCTGGATTAACGGTCACGGCGGCGTCGACCCGCGCGTGCCATTCGGCGGCATCAAGTCTTCGGGCTACGGCGTGGAGTTCGGTACCGAAGGCCTCAAGGGCCTGGCCTACCCGCAGATTATCAACGGCTAAAACCGCCGTGGCGCTGCTATTCTAAGCGCCATGAGCACCGCCAACGTCCCGGAGATCGAGTACGCAGCCTTCGACGCAATGAAGGAGGTTGCGTCCTCGCTGAAAGCTGCCTACCTCACTCGGGCCGCTGAAGCAGGCAACGATGTTGAATCACAATGGTGGATTCGTCAGAATTGGCTGGTAGAGGACATAGTCAGTGGTGTTGATTCAACCGACATTGAAGCCATCCGCGCCGCTGCGGCTCTCTTTGCGCAGCGGCTTGAAGCCCTCTCCTCCGAGCACAAAGCGGCATAGCTTATGCTTTCCGCCGCTGATTTCCCCGTTGATCCACAAGTTATGGAGCAACGGCTAAAGACTCTGCAAGCCAGCTACTTTGGCCGATCGAATGCTCACAGTCCGTCTGTTCCAGAAGTCATTTATGTGGCGGGGCAGCCAGCGTCAGGCAAATCAACGGCTATTGAATCTGTAAAGAATGGTCACGCGGTCCTTGATTCCGATGAGGTTCGGAAGCTGCACCCCGCCCTCGACGAGATCATGGAGCGCGACCCCCTGCGCATGGACGTGCTCACCAATGGTCCGGTGCCCTATTGGATGTCCTCGCTGATTGAGTATGGCCGGCAGCACGGGCACTCCCTCATCATTGAGAACACGCTGTCCAACCCGGAATTCATCGCAGGAGAGATAGCCAAGTTTCGCTCCGCGGGTTTCCGCGTGAGGGTCGTGGGCTTGGCGGTGGCGCAGGAGGTCTCCAGGCTCGGTGTCGTCCAGCGCTACCTGGAGGCGCAGCGCGTGAGCCGCTACCCGCGCTGGACCAATGAGGTTTCCCATACGTCGGGCTTTAAGGCCATCGTCCCAGGGCTTCAAGCGATTGCCCCGCTTGTCGACGACCTCGAGATCCGCACCCGCGACGGCCGCACCTTGAGCGGTATCGAGGATATTGAAGCCGAGCGCGCAACCTGGTTCGACTCCCCCGCCATTCGTGCTGATTGGCTGGCCCGCTTCGACAGCTGCGACTTGAGTGGCCTTGAAGCGGAGAAGCTCACGCAAAACCTCGTGGCTGATGCAGAGCGTATCCGCAAACTTTAAGGCTGTGCCCGTGGAACTGCGCGCCCGGTAGGCGGTGAGAGCTTCGTGTCAAAGCGGCTGCTGGCGAGCTAGCGGTCTGCGAGGTCGAGCAGGCTGAGGATGTCGTCTGCGTGGAGTTTCGTTTCAATGTAACCTAAATGCGCTATGAATAGCGTATGACTACACGTGCTACTATTTACCTCCGTATCTCGTTAGATGCTGCCATGGACGGCCTCGCCATCGACCGGCAGCGTCAGGACTGCGAAGCCCTCGCCGAGTAACGCGGCTGGGACGTCGTGCATACCTACGTCGATCAATCGATCTCTGCATCAAAGAAGGACGTGGACCGTCCCGACTACGACGCGATGGTGGCGTCCTTTGAGCGCGGCGAGATCGACGCGATCATTTGCTGGGACCTCGACCGCCTCACACGACAGCCCGCGCAGCTCGAAGAGTGGATCGACAGGGCGGAAGAGCAGGGGCTGAAACTCGTCACCGCGAACGTTGATGCTGACCTTGCCACCGACGGCGGCAGAATGTACGCGCGTATCAAAGCAGCCGTGGCGCGCGGCGAGATCGAACGCAAAAGCATGCGCCAATCCCGTGCGCAACAGCAGCGCGCCGAGCAGGGCCGCTGGTACTCCGGCGGTGTGCGCCCGATCGGCTACACCTCCACCGGCGAGATCATCCCATCCGAAGCCGCCGCCGTGCTCGGTATGTTCCGCGCTGTCGAGAGGGGCAACTCCATGCGCGATATCGCACGCGCCTTATCTGGGGTCGATCAACCGGGCTTGCCGGACATTCCGACCACGCCGCGCCATATGCACACCGTGGTCACAGAGCGCAACGCACGCCGTCGCGCTGCTGGCCAGGAAGAAAAGTCGGTTCCCGACGCGCAGCCCTGGGCCTACACGTCGTTGCACTCGATCCTGCGCAACCCCGTGTATGCCGGCTACTCCACGTATAAGAAGGCCAAGCGCAAAGGCGTGAAGAACAAATACCGCCGTGTCACGCATATCGTCCGCGACCCCGATACCGGCGAGCCGGTGAAAGGGCAGTGGGAGCCGATCGTCACACCCGATCTGTGGTGGCGTGTGCAAAACGTGCTCGATGATCCCGACCGGCTGACAAACAAGGAGCGCCGGAACACTCGCCGCCATCTTGGCTCGGGCCTGTATGTCTGCGACGAGTGCGGCAACCCCGTGCACACGCATGCCGACCGCTACCGCTGCGCGGCCTGTGGCTTAGTGCGCACTCATAGCGTCGATGATTTTGTGCTCGCCGTGATCCGCGCCCGCCTTGGCCGTGACGACCTAGCAGACCTGTTGCCAACTGCGGATGACGACGAGGTCGACGCCATCGACGACGAACTCGCTGAGCTTCGCGCAAAGCTCGCCCGCGTCCAGGCTGACTACGACGAGGAGCTTATCGAGGCCCGTGACCTCAAGCGCGCGCGAAACCGTTATGAGCCGCAGATCGAGAAACTCGAAACGCGCCGTGCCCGCCTTGCTGGCGCATCGGCGCTGCTCGACACAACCGGCTACGCCTCGCCCGTGGACGCCTTCGACAACGCAGAGCTTGCCGTGCAGCGTCGAGTCATTAACACCCTGTGCCAGGTGCGCCTGCGCCGTGGCGTGCGCGGCACCAAGACCTTCAACCCTGAATCGGTGCAGATCGTGTGGAACTAGGTTGCAGTGTGTGGCACATCAACAATCGCGCGCATGTGCTGCGCCTTAGGGGCGGCCTAAGCAAGCGCACGACACCGTGCGCTTGCGGCGTGCGAAACTAGGCAGGAGTTTCGCGCAGCTGACGTTGGCGAGGATGACGTCAGAAGAGAGCAAGGACGAAAGGGCGTGTTGCGGGCAACCCCACTCCGTACGGGGTGAATCCAAGACATAGCGGACCAAGGACAACCACCGCCCTCCCGAGCCTAAGGCCCGTGAAAAGTACCAATAAAATTAGAAAACTGGTTCTATTCCCATTTATATTCACTTAGGGTAGCCTTCCTTTTGAGGCAATCCCGCCTCATTTCCTCTCTCAAAGGAGACTGTTATGACCCCCAAAAAAGCGCACTCGGCAGTTTGCAGCGCTGCTGATTGCCTCTGCTCTGAGCGTTTCCGTATCTAACTCAGCCGTTGCTTCCGCAGAAGAATTCCAAGACCACGGCGCCAAGGGAGGCTTTGCTTCCGGTGTGATGGCCGAGCTACTCGGCGAGGCAGCACCAGCCTTCACAACCTACTGGGCATCTGTCGGCCGGAAAGTTCGCTACCCTGCAGGTGGCGGTACCTGGGAGTACGGATTCTGGGACGCTAAGGCGCGTTCTTATTTCACCGTGAATCGGTGCCATACTTCGACTGTGATCGTCAACGACAGAAGGCAACAAAGCATCGACACCCGCGGCGGCCAGAAGTCGATCGCCGAGCTTTGGGCAACGAATTTGCCGGGCACTAAGGACAGCTACTACTACAACTTCTGCTAGAACTCATGCGTATTCGACCCCTAGTACTTGGGCTTTTGAGCCTACTTCTTGCTGCAGTCATCGCGACTACTGGGTGGCTGCTGACAGCCCTGGTTGACTCCACCAAGCCCTTGTCCTTAGGGGTCGAATCAACCTTTAGTCTTGACTACGTCGAGCCTAAGACTTCACTCGCGGAGGAACTTGAGTCAGACTACGCACCGACGGTAATCCGTAACTCACTGGTTTCATTGGCCGAGCAGAACGGCTACTCCATCTACCGGCTGACTGGCACCGATGACGCAAGCGGGACTTCCCACGAGGTTTTCATCCCGCTGGAGGAAAATTATCCAGCACCGGAACGCATTCCCCGGCTCAACCGGCCGGATGCCTTGAGCCAAGCGGCCAGTGAGCTTGGGTCGCTGGATTACCACGGTGACTACGTCTTGGTTCCCAAAGCAACGGGTGGCAATGCGAACCACTTCTACGAATCGGCCAGGAATGACGGGCTCAGGCTAAGCGAAAAGACGCAGTTCCTTCACCTCATCCAATCGGTCGTATTCCGCCTGCCCGCGTTGGTGGCGATCCTGTTTCTATTTGTCGTTTCCCTTTTTGCCCTGGTATTTGTTCTTCGGGTTTCCGGTCTTAGATTGGCAGCGCTGCGCACAATAAATGGAGGGCACCGCAGTCAAAAAGGCAATTCGCGGCAATGGACCTTTGTCATCCTCCCGCACCTAGTTCTCATTGGCCTTGCGAGTACATTCCTCGCCCGCCAAGGGAGCTATTCTTTTGCCCTCCTGTTCCTCAGGTTCTACGCCGCCGGGATAGGCTTGGCCCTGGCTACCACCGGTTTGGCCGTAGCCGTCACCGCCCCATTGTTGCGCCGCGCAGTAGCGCTGCTGGGGCAGCGTGCCCCCGCAGAGAAGGCGGCGGGAAAAGCGCTGAAAGTAATTTCGGTCTTTACCTGCGTGACCTTTGTAGCAGCGGGTCTTAGCTCAGCGGCTGCGCTCCGCTCCTACCAGCAGGAATCCGAGGCCCAGCAGACCTGGAAATCTCTCGCGGAGTTTGGAGCCTTGCATTTTTCAGCCAACTTCGACGGCCCTGCTGGCCGCGTGGAAGGAGGCGAGCTCTTGCCGCCCAGTGTGCAGCAGAACTTCCGCGACTTCGCGCTCAGCTGGGAACGGGAGCACGGGGCTGTCCTCAGCCATACTTTGCCGAAAGAAGGTACCGGTATGCCGGACTCCTGCCCCGTGGCACTTGCTAACCGCCAATGGCACGATCTGCAGGATTATCAGTTCCGTCCCGGAGACGACAACCACTCGGTCGACTATTCCGCAGCCCAAGAGCATTTCGCAGCTTCCGTGGATCTGTGGGCTCAGGAATCCGGCGACCTGCTCCTTAAATCTGCGCAAATTGGTCCGGTCAGTGCCGATCATGCGGTCGGATTCATTAGTGGAACAATGTCGGGGGAACTGGTTCCCGGCGATTGTTTTTACGTGCTTGAAACGGACGATCTATCCGGCTTCGACGCAGACTTCCTAAGCTCCACAGCTTCGAGTGAAAATTTGCTCTTCGCGGATTTCTCGGAACTGGGTCCAGAACTTACCGCTGCCGGCCTCGAAGGCTACGTGTACCCGGTACGCGCGGCCGATCGCGGTCTGGCCGAACTAGTAGCCAGCACGGCGCTGTTCTGGCTGAGTATCCTGAGCGTCCTCGGAGCTTTGCTCGCCACGCTTGCGGCCTTGATAGTCCAGGCGCGCATCCAGCTCCGAGTTCACCGTCGCCTCCTGGTACTCCTCCACAGCGCTGGGCAATCACCGGACAAAACGATGTGGCGACTATTCAAAAGCCAACTGGTCAGCCTGACAGTTGTCGTCATATTGTCCGTCCTGGCTCCGCTACTGCTTCCCAACCCGTTCCTCTACACCTTCACCGCGCTAAGCTGCCTTGTCTTAATCGTCTACCTCGGTTTTGTCCGTCTCAGTATTTCTCAGCACATGTCCGCCTCCCCTAGGAGTCACAATGTCATTGGCTAGCCCCAATCAGTCCCCCACTCTGCCGCCAGAGATTTCCACCTCTCATCTCTGTCTCGCCGCGGAGTCGACTTTTTCTGTGGGGCGCAGCACGCGGATGGTGAAGAAGTCCCTCGTGGAAAATGCAACGTTTTCCCTACCCGGGCCAGGCTTTGTCGCCATCTGTGGAGCCAGCGGTTCCGGAAAGACTTTGCTGCTCAACACCTTGGCCGGGCTCCTGCCGCCGGCGGACGGCCTCCTCCGGATAGACGGCGAGAATGCCTCCGCGTGGAAGATGAAGCGGAGGCGGAGGTTCTGGCGAGAACGCGCAGCGATAATCCACCAAGACCA
This sequence comes from Corynebacterium sp. HMSC08C04, assembly GCF_001807495.1. Classification (NCBI taxonomy): domain Bacteria; kingdom Bacillati; phylum Actinomycetota; class Actinomycetes; order Mycobacteriales; family Corynebacteriaceae; genus Corynebacterium; species Corynebacterium sp. HMSC08C04. The sequence continues at coordinate 230,128 of NZ_KV789202.1, forward strand.
CGGAATCATTCCCGAACTAAGCTGCGAAGATAACCTCACCCTCGGGCTATCCAGGAAGCAATACTCCAAAGAAGAATTGCTGCACTCCCTCGGCGAAGTCGGTCTTGATGTCCCCTTCGACGGGCCGGCAGCTATTCTCAGCGGAGGCGAGCAGCAGCGGCTGGCCATCGCCCGAGCCCTGCTCCGCGGCGCGGCTTATGTGTTCGCTGACGAGCCGACCGCCTCCCTCGACCCCACAAACCGCGACCAAGTTATCGCGCTCCTGCGGCGAGCTGCGGACGGGGGCGCACTCGTTCTGGCCGCCACGCACGATGCCGCAGTTATTGCTGCCGCTGACAACACCTTGCGCATCAATGATCGCCAGGTCACAGTCTCCGGCTCTGCGCGGGATTAAATCGCGATGCCCGCGGCCTTGGCCACCTTCCGGTACCCGGCCGCATGGTCCGCGACGCTGGCGTGGGCGTTGAGTCCGCTGGGGTTGTCGAGCACGGGCCTGACCCCCGGAAAGTAGACACGTCGGGGGTTAGCTATGCTGCTTGGGTCAGTGTAGCTGATGTGAGTGCTTCGAAGTCATTGGGGGCTAGAAAGTTGCACCAGGAGTGCCGTCTGCGGGTGTTGTAGCGCATGCACCACCGGAAGACTTCTTGGCGACTGATGTCGAAGTGGTCGAGTTCAAGTTCAACGTGTAACGCGAGGCGCTAATGACGTTTCGCGTTATTGGGGGTAGGTTGAAGAGCGCTGTCTCTAACTCCGGTTTTCGTTCGGCCTCGGTCCATTCCGCTACCTCGTGTGAAGAATCTGCAAGCGTTATCGGGCCGTTGAACTATTAGGTTCACCCACAGTTCCCGTGCCTGCACGCATCGAGAAGGACCAGGTGGTGAACTCGAATGACTCGCCTGGTCCAACGTGTGTGTGCGCTCGGCGCGTGGTTTAACCCTTATAAGACTTGCCGGTCACAGCCTCAGCGTTTCGCTCGTGCAGCCCGCAGGCCGTTCAAGATCACGATGACTTCGGCGACTTCGTGTACTAACACGACGGCGGCCAGGCCCAGTACACCGCTGATCGCCAGTGGCATCAACACGATGATGATAGCCAGAGACAGCACGATGTTTTGGTTGATGATCCTGCTGCCTCGGCGGGCGTGCTGCAGCGCCTGCGGGATCAGCCGGAGGTCGTGGCCAGTGAAGGCGACGTCAGCGGACTCGATCGCGGCGTCAGAGCCGGTCGCTCCCATCGCAATGCCCACCGTTGCGCCCGCCAGTGCCGGCGCGTCGTTGATGCCGTCGCCGATCATCGCCGTCGGCGTCTTGGAGGAGAAATCGGCGACGATGCTTGCCTTGTCCTCCGGTCGCAGTTCGGCGCGCACGTCGTCGATTCCGGCGATTTCAGCCAGCGCCCGAGCGGTGCGAGTGTTATCACCGGTGAGCATGCTCACTTCCACGTCGTTGTCGTGCAGGGACTGCACGGCATCGGGCACCTCGGGCCGCAACTCGTCGCGCACCCCGATCGCCCCGGCGAGAGCGTCATCGACGGTGACTAGGACGCAGGTCTGGCCTTCGGACTCCATACGCTCAACGTCCGCCTTCAGTGGCCCGGCGTCGATCCATCGGGGGCTGCCGACCAGCACCCGTCGGCCTTCGACGGTGCCGCCGATGCCATGACCGGCTTCCTCGCTGATATCCAAGGCGGTGGGCGCTTCGGGCTCCGCTGCCACGATCGCCGCGGCGAGGGGGTGCGTCGATTGCTGCTCAACCGCCGCCGCGAAGGAAAGCACCTGCGCCCGATCGAATCCGTCTGCCGGGACCACTCCGGTAACCTCGGGCTGGTTGCGGGTAAGAGTTCCGGTCTTGTCTACCGCTAGGTGACGGATGCCGCCGAGTCGCTCGAACGCCGCGCCGGACTTGATGACTACTCCGAACTGGCTGGCCGCGCCGATCGCGGCCACGACCGTCAGCGGCACGGAGATTGCCAGCGCGCACGGCGACGCTGCGACCAGGACCACCAGCGCACGGGTGATCCAAGTCTCTGGGTCGCCCAACAGCGAGCCGATCACGCCGACCAGCACTGCCAGGATCATCACCCCGGGCACGAGGGGTTGGGCAATTCGGTCGGCGATCCGGGCGCGGTCGCCCTTCTCCGCCTGCGCCTGCTCGACGAGGTCGACGAGTGTGGTCAGCGAGTTGTCCGTTCCAGCTGCGGTCGTCTCGACCTCCAGCACACCGGCGGAGTTGATCGCTCCCGCGGGTACCTCGTCGCCGGGCGCAACCTCCTCCGGAATGGATTCTCCGGTGATCGCTGAGGTGTCAAGGCTGGAGCGTCCGGACCGAATGATGCCGTCCGTGGCGATCCGCTCCCCGGGGCGTACGACCATTAGCTCGCCAACCTCAAGGTCCTTCGCAGCGACCTCGGCCGTCGTACCGTCGCGCAGGACGGTCGCGGTTTGCGGTACCAGCTTCAACAGTGCCCGCAGTCCGCCTTGGGCCCGGTCCATCGCCTTGTCTTCAAGCGCCTCGGCGATCGAGTACAGGAACGCCAGCGCCGCGGCCTCTCCGACGAAACCAAGGATCACCGCGCCGACAGCGCTGATCGTCATAAGCAAGCCAATGCCGAGCTTGCGCTTCGTGACAAGGTTCCGGATCGCTCCAGGTGCGAACGTGTAAGCGCCTAACAGCAGGCCAAGCCAATACAGTACCGTTGCGGGCGTCTCCAAGTCGGACCAGTCCAGCGCCAGTCCTGTAATGAGGGCTACGCCGGAGAAGATCGGTAGCAGTAGCTCGGGGTCCTTCCACCATGGCCGATCGAGCTCTTCGATCTCCGTGGCGGGTTCGTGTTCGCATCCACATGCTGAACTCATGCGTCCGTTCCTTTCTCGCCGCAGCCGGGCACCGAGCACTCAGTGTCGATGCAGGGGGCATTCTCGTCGACGGCCAGCGTCGCGTTGACCAGCGCTTCGAGCGCCGCCGCGAGGTGCGGATCGGCAATTTCGTAGCGGGTCTTACGGCCCTCCGGCTCAGCGACGACGATGCCGCAATCGCGTAGGCAGGACAGGTGGTTCGAGACGTTCGAGCGCGTCAGATCCAAGCTTTGCGAAATCTCGGCCGGGTAGGCCGGACCGTCGAGTAGGGTCATCAGGATTCGGGAACGCGTCGGATCAGCCATGGCCCGGCCGAGCCGGTTCATGACGTCGAGGCGTGAAGCAATAGTCAGCATGTACTGAACAATACAACGTGCGCTGAACTATTCAAAATGCACTGAACTGACGGTTGCGCGAAGGTCCGGCGACCTGCAGGAATTAGTCGATGGGATAGAAGATGACTGATCCTTTGTGGTTCGGCTGCCACCCAACGCGGGAGCGACGTGGGCGGCGAGGTTCTCAGAATCTTCACGTTGACGTCTACGCCATCCCGCAAAACCTTTACGTGTTTCCATGCGCCCATATGTTCTCTGTGTGCTGACGTAATTGCAGTTTTCTGATTGTTGCAGGCTAACGAGAAAGTAACTTTGCAACAACATACCGTGGAGTTCAAATTTAACGTGTAGCGTTATTGATGCTTCGCGTTATGGGGGATAGGGTGAAGCATGATCCAGTCGTTCGCTGACAAGGACACTGAGCGTCTGTGGAAGCTGCGCCAGCTTGGGTACGCGCAGACTCTTGATGAGTTACGGATTCCCCGGGAAACCGGCTCGAGGCGTTGAAAGGTGATCAGCGGGGTAAGTTCAGCATTTGAATCAACGACCAGTGGCGGATCTGTTTTCGGTGGTCCGCCGCGGGGCCAGAGGAGGTTGAGATCGTTGACTACCACTGACAAGCTCCCTCCGGTTCACCCCGGTGAGATCCTCATGGAGGACTTCCTTAAAGGAATGGGGATCACCCAGCACAAGCTCGCCGTCTCCATCGGCGTTCCGCCCCGCCGGATCAACGAAATTGTTCACGGTAAGCGCGCTGTAACCGCTGACACGGCCCTTCGTCTAGCGAAGTTTTTCGAGATGAGCCCCCAGTTCTGGCTCGGGTTACAGGCTCAATATGACTTGGACGTGGCGGAAGACAAGACCCTCTCGGAAATCGAGCGGATTCACCCGGTCCAAGCTGTCTCAGCGTAGCGGTTACCCGAACCAGGTCCGTCAGCGTGAGGATATGCACGCGGATGGTTCGAACTAGGGAATTTGGGGCCGCCGTCGCGTGGACTTGAGTTCCGAGCGCCGCTTTTTCGCTTCGAGACGGCGTCGTACCGAGCTCCGCGTCGGCTTGGTCCTGCGCCGCGGAGGAGGAGGCGGAGCGAGCGCCTCGCGCAAGAGGGCGGCCATGCGTTCGCGTGCCTCGGCGCGGTTGCGTACCTGTAATCGCTGGGTCGATGCGGTAACGGTAAGGACGGTGCCGTCTAGGCGGTGCTCGAGGTTGTGAAGGACGCGGCGACGCTGGGCGTCGGAAAGCGATGAGCACGTAGCGATATCGACGGAAAGCTGCACTTTGCTGTCCGTAGTATTGACGCCTTGGCCGCCTGGTCCCGACGACTTCGCGAACCGCTCCGTCAGGTCGGCGGCGACGATCACGAGACCCCCAGGGATCCCTGGGCCAGGCGCGATGGTCAGGTCGTTCATACCGCCCAGCTTAGTTAGCGTTGTTTCCGGATCAGACCCGCCGTGCGAGATCAGGGTAGTGTACGACCACTCCGTCACCGTCGACCTCCAACTCGACGTCGACTCCCCGTGTTCCGCTTTCATATCGGGCAGTTTCAGCATCGACGGAGCTGTAGTACTGGTCTGATGCGATCACCTGGAGGGACGGTATATCAATCCAAGCCATGATCAGCTGCGTTTTCGGAACCTGAGTCTCAAGCAGCGTCAAGCGACGAATAGGCATTGTGTTGGTGAGAGGGCACAGACCGAGATCGCAATCGAGTGCGGCTTTCAGGTCGGCTGACTGGACGATACCGGGGGAGGGCAGCTCTTCAGGCTGGGCGCCCTCTTCATTGGTTTCCGCCGACCACACGCCTTGTTCGGACCTTAACAGCTCGAGGCTTCGCCCCCATCCGTCGCCTTCAACGTTCACCGACACACGTTCGGTCATCCAGTTCTCCGCGGCGCGCAGCTCCCACGTGGCCTCGTATCCATCGCCGTATTGCACTCCGGAAGCGGTCAAACCGGCTCCTAAAAAATGAACTGCGGCCTCGTTCCGGATGAGGGGAGTCTCGACATGCTCCCACTTATACGTGCGCTCCATGGTGAGGATTTTACAACGCTCGATGGTGCGAAAAGGCAGGTAGCTTTCGATTTGGACCGCGTACCGAGGAGGAGGCTTACCGGCAGAATGGTGTACTTCGTAAGCCCGCGGCGCAGAAGAATTCCATGAATGAGAGCAGGGCCAACGTGCCCGTTGCCGTCTGCAAAGGGATGAATCGTTTCAAACTGAGCGTGAGCAATTGCGGCCTGGATGAGAGCACCGTGCGAAGCGCCATCGAGGTAAAGACATAAGTCGTCCACGAGGTCATGGACTAGGCCTGGGGGCGCTGGGATGAACTCGGCCCCAATGGGTGTGTGGTTACTTCCACCAATCCAGTTCTGAATAGTGCGAAGACCAGTGGGGATAGAGCCCTTCTCCCCCATCAACTCTCTTTGGAGCTTTTCAAGAAGGTCGATGGAGATGTTGGTTCGGTGGCAAAGCTCTTCTCAATGGAACACAGAACGGTGAGGTTACGCGCAACCTCTTCCGCGCTTTCCTTAAAGCCGCGGACTTCCTCCTTTTGGGCGAGTTCCGCGAGGACAACCTTGTCGACGTTGGGCGCAATACCTTCAATGCGTGAGGAAGAAATCGCCTCAGAACGCATGAGTAAGCGGGCCACAGACTCCAACTGGCCAGAAGCAGCATGACGGTTGAGATCCAAGATCTCTCGCTCGATACGTGCTGCCCGGCTGGTGAGCTCTGGGGAAAACTCCATGCCTTACTTACAAGATGGTCAGGGACATAGGCTTGAAAAGGACCTCCGGCCTTATCGCGCCGGGGAGTGCCGGAGCCTGATTCGGGGATCCAGCTCTCGGTAACGTAGTGAGGCTTGTAGAGGCTATCCATTCGTCAGACAGCAAATGAGTGGTTGGATAACTCTTATCCAACCACTCATTGCGGTTTATGCGCTAGATAAAGCTTAAACATACGGGGTTTCAGGGCCATAATTTGGCCTCAATGAGAATGTCAATGACACCTCAATGGGAAGATCAATGAGAAGTCTTGTCATTGAAGAGGAATGAAGTTAGCATTGAGCCGTCATTGTTAACATTGAGGGCGGGTATTCATCGTGAACAATTGGTCCGAGAATCAGCTGAGAGAGCTATTGGCTGAGCTTGAGTTGCGCGGCGGTGATTCAACAACAGTCGAGGTCAAAACCGCTCAAGGGGGCATTCCGGACTCTCTACCGCAGACATTGTGCGCGTTCGCAAACATGCCGAGTGGCGGCCTTATCATTCTCGGTGTCAATGAGAAGGAAGGATTCATTGTCACTGGCATTGAGAATCCTTCGGAGATGGAGGCTGCTCTGGCCTCGCAGGCGCGTCATGCCATCACCCCTCCAGTCACAGTGCATACCGACAGTGTGGCAATAGATGGCACGCATGTCGTGATTGCGGAGGTTACGGGTCTTCCGATTATTGATAAGCCTGCTATCTACAGGGGAGAAGCGTATCTTCGAATGGCTGATGGGGACTACCGTATGAGTGCCTCGGAGCTGCGCATGATGGACGTGGCAAAGCTGCATGCCGAAGAGGCAGTGTCCTATGACACGACGATTGTGGAAGGCACGAGCCTTGCAGACCTAGATAGCGACGTGGTGCAAGATTTCTTGGTTCAGGCGCGGAAAAAGAATCGGCGACTATCGGGACTTACTCAAGATGAGGACGTCTTACGGGCGCTAGCGGTGACGACCGCGACTGGAGAGCTGACCCTTGCTGGCCTGTATGCGCTGGGTTTCTATCCCCAAGGACATTTTCCCTCCTTAGCAGTAACGGTGGCGCAAAGGCTACCAAATGGTTCGAAGCACGGGCGAGTGCTGGGGTTGGAGACCTTTGAGGGGCCCGTTCCGGTGCTGTTGAACTCGGTAATGGGATGGGTAAGGCAACGTTTAGCCGCCGTACGGCGATATCGAGAGGACGGATCAATGGTGGAAGTTCCTGAACTTCCCCTTCCGGCCATTCGAGAGGCCGTGGCTAATGCATTGGTGCACCGTGATCTTGGGCCAAATACGTTGGGTGCGGGTAAATCGATTGATGTCCGCCTACTACCGGACAAGATGGTTATCTCCAGTCCAGGAGGCCTACGGGATCTGACGGTTGAACAGCTCAAGTCGAGAGATCTGGCGCGCCAGGAGATTAACCAGCGGCTCTATAGACTGTGCCGATATCTCAAAGCAGACGATGGCTCTTTTGTTATTGAGGGCGAAGGCGGCGGCGTGCAGCTCATGCTGGATGCCGCGCGAGAGCAAGGACTACCGGAGCCTGACCTGATAGATTCTGGCGTGCAATTTACGGTGAAGATGTGGCGGCCGGACACTCGTGGAGAGGCCCGTATCTGGGAGCCACTACGCAAGGAGGAATCAGGCACCGGCCCGGAACGACGAGTGGATGCACCAGTGACCTTGGAACGCCTGGGTGTTAACGCCCCGCGCGTAGCGGAGGCGCTGCGTACGGCGGCACAACCGCTGTCTATCGGCGAAATAGAAACAGCCACAAACCTTACTCGAGCGCAGGTCCGATATGCGCTGAAGTCACTGGTGAAGGCACGATTCGTGCGTATGGATGGCACGCGCGGTTCACAAGCGACAACCTATGAATGGCTAGCTAACCGCGGGGCTGCAGGCGCTTAACCAGCTGATCGTGGTGGACTGCGGCAAGGCAGCCGGCGTCGACGACGCGCCGGGCTAGCTCCTTGTCCCCCATCTTGGCGGCAAAGGCCATGCCCATGGTGATGTCATGGTCGGGGCGGCCGATGAGCGTAATCTCATCGCCTGGGTTGATGCGGCCGGGCTCGATGATGCGCAGGTAGGAGCCGCAATCGCCGCGCTCAGTGAAGGACTTGAGCCAGCCGGGCTCGTCCATCCAGCCGGAGAAGGTGGCGCAGGGCGTGCGCGGAATGGAGACCTCGAGCACGCACTCCCCCACCTGAATCTGCTGGTTGATCAGCATATTCGGCCAGGAGATCCCCTCGGTGGTGAGGTTCTCCCCGAAGTAGCCATCACGCAGCACGCGGTTGAGCGTGCCCTCCCAGTAGTCGAGCTCCTCGCGGGCATAAGCGTAGACGGCCTTCTCGGCACCGCCGTGGTGGGCGTGGTCACCGATGGAATCCCCCACCACGCCGGAGCCGTCACCGTAGTTGGGCCCAGGTATCTCCAGGTCCAGGAAGGGGCGTGGCTGCTTATCGATGCCCGTGTACTCGTGCCGCCCGTGCGGCTCCGGGCGGCGGACAGCGACGTTCGTGGAGATAACCTTCATGCTCACCCATTGTGGCACACCTCACGCGCTTACACGTCGCGATCGCGGAAGAGAGCTTCGGCCGTCACGAGGTCGTAGAAGAAGAGGCGGGGGGCGAGCGGCATGACGTCGGCAAGCATGGGCATGTCCTCCTTCAGCAGGGCGTTTTCCGGGATGGCGCCGTGCGCCACCGCGCGGGAAGCCAGCGCGAAGGCGTAGGAGATATACGGCATCCACGCGGCGGCGTTGAGCTCGTCGGCGGTGTTGCCGCTGCCAAAGGCGCTCAGCGCGATGAGCGTGTGGCTCATGGACATGTCCACGCCGGCTTTCTGAACAATCGAGGTCAGGGCCGTTGCATCCTTGCGCAGCTTCTCCACGGTGCCCAGGGCATCGAGCGGGCCGTTGTTAGCAAAACATTCGCGCAGCGCGACGATGCGGGCGGCCTCGCTGGTGAGGTCATCTACCTCAGGCGAGGGGCTCGGTGTGGTGGCGGCCGCGAGCAGCATCGGGCGCGTCAGGCTGTCGACGCCCGAGGTGCGCACGGTGGCGAGCTCTTTCGGCAGCGCGGTATCGGAAGCGACGGCGCCCAAAAGGCCCGGGTAGTTATCCGTTGCTGGGTTATCGCTGGCGACGTCCATGTGGAACAAACGGGTGCGCACCAGGGAACGAGCCTGCTGGTTAACGCTCACACCAGACTGGCCCAGTGCTTGCACGGCTGCGGCTGGGTCGAGGCGCAGATTGTCGATGATGCTGTCGAACATCGCCTGCAGGCGCGGGTTCGGGCTGCGCTGCGAGAGCACGTGCAGGGAACGGAAAGCGTCCCAGAGCTCGAGCGGGGTCCACTCCTTTGAGGCCAAGGCCGGCTCGGCGGCGTCGGTGCCCACGACGAGTGAGGCGCTCGACGGGCGCGCCGGGGCGGCGAGGTTGGAGGAAGCCTGTAGCTCGCGGACGTCGACAAGCAAAGTGCCCTCGAGCTCAGGAGCTTCGAAACCGGCCTCGTTTGGCTCAAGGCGGGTTGGGGCAACGGTTGGGTTGGCCAAAGGCCACGCCCATCCCACGAGGTCAACGGGTTCTTCGAGGTTCTGCTCGATCTCGATGCCCTCCCCAATCAGGCCGCGGCTGGCCAATGGGGACTTGCGGACGGTAGCCAGCGCAGCATAGATGAGGCTCGAGGAAGCCGATGCCTCGTACTCCAGCACGCGGCGCTCCATGCTGCGGCTCAGGTGCGCGGCGCGCTCCTTCTCAGGCAGCTCGGCGAGGTAATCCTCGTAGGACAGCGTGGACCACATGAGGAACAGCTCGCAGGAAGCCTGCTTGCGCACGGCGCTGACCAAAGCGCCATTCGGCACGGACAGGTTGCGCACCGGCTGAGTGGTACGGGAGGTACGCGCGAGCTCCTTGATCTTCTGGCGGGAGTCGATGGTGACGAACTTCGCCAGCGGTAGCGGGCGCGGGGAATGGACGCTGAACTGGGCGTCCTGGTCCAGTTGACCTGCCAGGATGACCGGCTTTTCGTAGTGGATGGTCGGCTCCAAGCCGATGCGTTTGACGCGGGTGAAAAGGGCCTCCGGGATGACGTCGAATTCCAGCTCGTAGCCGGCCTCGCTGGCCACTACCTCGCGGCGGGAGACCTCCGTCTCCTCGAAAGTGCGAGCCTTCTTTTCCAGTACGATCGGCTTCTTCGGCGGCGAGGCGAGCAGGTAACCAAACGCGGAGTGCTTGCCTAAGGCATCGATGAAGCGGAAGTCGGTACCGCGCGGGCCCTCGTTCTTTGCGCGCATGTGCAGGCCCTCGGCCATGGAGATAAAGCGGACGTCGACAAGCGTGTCCTCGTGGTACAGCGAGACCTCGTAGCGGCCGACCCACGGATCCTCGTAGAGATCGGAGGGGAACGCTTCTGCTATGCCGGTGCCGAGGGTTTGCTCGGAGATCTCTTCCTGCTCGCCGTCGACAGGCGCATAGACCAAATCGAGGCGCCACTCCCCTTCTTGGTGCAGCGTTACCTTCGGCGACTGCGTATAAATCGGCTCGCCGTCCAGGCCCTGCGCATTGGGCAAGGTCTTTACGGAAAAGTCCCACTCAAAGAACACTTGCTTATCGATGTCCACCGGCTCGCGCTGTGGCACCTCTACGCGCTGCGGGAGTGGACCAAACTCCCAGCCCGCCCAGATAGCTAGCGGCGTGGCATCCTCCAAGGTGCCCTGTGGGGCGAGCAGCGTGGTCTGATCGTGAATGATAAACGGCGCATCGCTGCTGATACCGGTGAAGTTAAACTCCGGTGCGAGTGGTTCCTCGCCGTCCATGAGGGTTACCTGGATGGACTTGAAGGGGCCGGGAATGCCCACGCGCAGACGCTCGCCGGCTTCGAAGACGCGGACGGAGTGTGGGCGATCGATGAAGTGGGATTCGACGCGCCACTGCGGTTGCTCCAGTTCGTGCTCCATGAGGTCTGGCAGTGCGATATCCAGGATGCGAGTCTTTGGGTCAAGGCTTAGGCGAGGAGCCTGTTCGAGATAAGAGGACTGGTCAATTGCCGTGGTTTCCAAGCACAGAGTCTCCGCATTCATTTGCCCCATAATAGGACAAATCGCAGCGTGTTGGTAGTGCGCTGGTAGCGGGCTGTGGCGGCTTGTGCAAGGTCATGACGGTTTTGGGCTATGAACTGCACAGTGTGCGCGCCGCCTGGGCCTCGAATTCGTGATTGGGTACTGAGCGTGCGTTTTATCGTCTCACGCGGCAACTGCTGGACCTCGTCTGGAATGCAACCGCGCTGGAGGGAAATACCTTTACGTTGCCGGAGCAGCGCACGCTTCTCGATGGCGTAACCGTCGGCGGAAAGGACCCAGCTGAGCAGCAACAGATTTTGGATTTGTCGGCTGCGTCGGGCTGTTTCGTGGTGATGGCTCAGTAACCGGTGACGGTGGGGGGGTGCGCCTCATGAACGGTGGATTTGTTGAGTTTGATCCAGCTGCGGAGCTGCATGCTGCACATGCTGAGTTGCTCGACTCCCTGGCGTTGCTTGATGCCCAATTGAACGTGGACTGGCCTACTTCTGCTCTGCCACACGTAGCCACTTCTACTTCGACGGCAATAAGCGAACAGCCCGGCTTATGGCTTCTGGGATGCTCATGTTCGCGGGGTCAGGTCCAATGGCCACCGCCCATTTTCAGAACAGTAACCATCAAAGCGTCAACCATCACCCGACTCATAGTGTCAGCTATGAGTCGGATGATGACATTGGATATTAAGACGTCGAAAATGATAATAGCAGCTTGAGCCCTTGAGCCCCTGTTGAGCATGGGTTTTGTCGTTTCTGGGGTTGTTCGTTGGCTCGCTGGAGGTCCGGTGATCTGATGCTCGTCGCCATGACGTCCGCGCGGCAGGTGCGCGTTTCGACCTAAGGGGGTCTGCGCGAGTGCTTGCGTTAGCGGGTATCAGACGAGGGTGTTAGAACAAGAAACCTGGCATCGAGAAGGCTTCTGGCACGTTGTATCTGATTTCGTTGGCTTCTTTGCGGACGTTGATGTTCGAGCTTTCGAGAAGAATCGGGTTCAGGTAGGGCGTTCCTTCGTGAAGAAAGATTGCATTGGAGACGTTGGTTCGAATGTAGGTGGCGCTCTCGCGGGTGAATCCCAGCCGTTGGAGAAGAATAGTTTCCTGTTTCGTTGTGCCGTACTCGATGTACTCGTACCAGTCGTTGCCGAACTGCTCTACCCCGTGGACCTTCTTGTATTCGTTGGAGAATTTGAGGAAGTAGTTCGACAGGCTGAAGAGGATGACATCTTCAAGAACTTTCAAGATTTCACTGATGACGATGTTGCGGTGCTGGAGCGTGTTCTCGTAACGGATCGCTCCTTGCCCTTTGACATAGAGCGTTCCTTGTTGCAGGCGGTACTGGAGGGCACGGTTCATGATCGAACGGAGTCCGTGACCTTCCATCCATTGTGTGAGCAATACGGTGTACCAGCGCAGCATCGTGAGTTGGTTGCTGTACTTATCTGTTTTTCCGAGTGTTTCGGGGTCGTAGACGCGCCATTTGAAGATTGAGGCGAGCCTTTGGAGAAACGCGAGAGTTTCGTCGTAGTTGAACTTCCCGTCCGGGGAGATGCGTGGGTAGTTGAGTCCGGCTCGGACAGCTTGAGTTAAGGATTCTGCTTGGTCGACGGATACGTTGATGTCGTCGTCTTGTTGCCCTTCTCGTTGTGCGAAGGATTCGCGGATTTGGCTGACGGTTTGGTCGTCGAGGTAGTCGGAGAATTCTTCACGCACTAGGCTTTGACGTCCTGTGGTGATGTCGCGCAAGAGCATGAGTCCGAATTTGCGCTTCATGTTGTAGCGTTCGTAGCTTTCATCTCCCTTGGCGAACTCGATCTGTCCTTTTTGGAGATCAGCAACGACCCCTTGCTTCATTTTCTTGCTGATAATTTGTGAGTCAGTTTGCACGGATAGCTTCTGTGCAGGAACGTTCGCTTGTAGGAGTTCCTTGGCTTTTTGCTCGGATGCAAGTTGGTTGCCCACGATGATGAATACGTTGCCGTAGAGGTTGAACTCAATACGCCCGACTCGGCCGATCAGGTTCTTGAAGTCGACTGCTGTCATTCCTGCTTTGCCGACTTTGTTGGTTGTGATGACGAGGTTGTCGGCGGGAAGGTTGACTCCTTCTAGAAGCGTGCTGGTACAAAATAGTGTCGAGATTTTGCCTTCGCGGAACAGGCCTTCGATGCGTTCGCGGATTGCTGGTGGAAGGTAGCCGATGTGGTAGCTGACGCCTCTACGGATGAGACCGCTGAGGTAGTAGTCCTCGTGGACGTCGCGTTCGATGTCTTTTGCGAGAGCGTCCAAGTCTTTATCGTTGAGGTCTGCCAAACCCTCGGCATAGGCACGCGCCGCTTGCACTGCGTGATCTCGGGCAGCATGAAACACGATGGTTTGCCCACGGTGATCTGATCGTCGTGATGATTCACTAACAAATCGGGTTACGCCCTGTGCGGTAGCGTGCTGAGCTTGAAGCGAGGCTAGGTGCGTGAATTCTTGGGTGTGGTCGTTGTAGCTGGAAATGGTGTTCTCGTGCAGGTTGACGAGGTATTTGAACTGCACGACTGGCGAATACTGGGTTGCGACTGCGTTGGTTTCATTCTCGTCAGAGTTTGGATCAACCAGCCTTAGGAGTACCTCTGGGTTGGGAATGTTGGGTGAAGCGAAGACGAAGTGTGGTGGCCTGTGGCGGTGTTGAAGAATCGTCACGGTTTGGTAGTAGAACGGGGCGCGACTGTTCTTGCCTGAAAGCTTGTGCGATTCGTCGAAAAAGACGTACTCGAACTCGATCGCAGGTTTGCCGATCAGAAGGTAAAGCAACCGTTCTGGGGTAAGCACGAAGATGAAATTGTGATCGCCTTCGAGCACGATGTCACCAGCGGCACTGACGATTCGATAGTTGTGCCGTTCCAGGTCTTCGCCAAGGTCAGCGATCAGTTTCGAGCGGGTCTCGTTAATCAGCGCTTTTGACGGCACGATGACCGCAAAGTTGGCCTTCACCCCGGATATGATCTGGTTGGTGATGAAAGTGCGCATGATGAAGGACTTGCCCAAGGATGTCGGGGCTGAGAAGGAAAACTTGCCGTCAGTGAGGCGGCCGTAGATTTTCTTTTGCGGCGCGAAAAACTTCATCGATTTGTCACCGGGTACGGTGAGGTATTCGGCCTGGTAGGCATTGAATGCGGCGTCGAGGATGCCTGCATCGGAAGTCACGCCCAGCTGCTTCAGGCCTGGGTAGTTACCTAGCGTGGTGAAGATTGCAGGAACGTATGCTTTCGTTCGTGCGTCTTGTGGGTAGAGGATGTGGCACAGGAGCGCGATTTCTTGCGCCCACACCCTGTGCCGGTCACGATTGTTAGGGTGGATTGATTTCGACAGCAGATCCGCAAACCGCAGCGCTGCTTCAAGATCCACATCGTATGGTTGACGATCCACCAGCCCCAACCGATGTAAGCCGTAGTTGTAGAGCAGGTTTGTGTACAACTGTTTGAGGAATTCGTTGGAATCGATGTCGGAAAATACGAGATCGCCGACGGTTACTTGCTTGTCAGACATGGCTACCACCTGGCCCGCCCACGAACCCATCCATGATTGCGCCCGCGTCAACGTCTACTTCGTTGAGGGGCAGAACGTAAATGTAGAACGAGTAGTTATCCAAGTTTCGTGTGTTGATCTCGTCGGCGATGCGTTGGGCGTGCGCGGCGATATCTACCTGCATTTTCTGATCGAGTGCAGACCGATACTGCTGATTGTCGTAGTTCTTCGGATTCAAACCGATGTCGTAGCCCAGAAACATCGAATAGGCAGTATCGAACACGGGTGCCCCACCCGGCTTCGGGATCAGCAGATCCTTCACGTAGCCTGCGGTCGCTGCGTCGAGAGTCTTGGTGAACACGGTCTGCTCGGCGAGCTGAACCTCGTCTGAGCGATTCTGCTCGATATCTACAACACGGTCGAATGCTGCAGTGATGGCATCCCCAATATTGCCCACAACGCTGGAGGTTCCAAACACGATACTGCTGGTGGTTCGCTGACCGTCTGGTATGAGTAGGTGGATGGCGTCACAGCGGCTGTGGATCTGGCCTCGGGCTTGGTTGAGCTCGATCTTACTCATCACTTTGGGTGCTTCGAGGATTTGTTCGAGCAGGACGTAGAGCAAGATTTCACCTAACCCCATGCCGTCTTGTTGTGAACGCATCCGGTTTACCGCGTCGAGAGCGACTTCTTCGAGATCGTCTCGTTGCTTATAGCCTTCGTATTCGGCGCGGGAGAAGACGTAGCGTCCAACGTTGCGTTTGAGGAACCTGACGAGGGCTGTGTGGTCGAAGCGGTTGCTTTGGACAGACAGATGGAACAGTCGTAACTGTTCCTCGTTTCGAAGACCTAACGTGTTCGAATGCGCCACCTCGGTGAACGTGGACTCAAACGTGTCGCCTCGCAGCGTTGGCGTGATCGTCGCCTGTGCCATCTCGTCTTCTCTCAAAAGGTGTCCTTCCCGCCTAGAGCTTTTCGAGGATACGCACGAGCTCCGACAAAGTAACCGCCCCGTCAGGAGGAGTGACTCCGTCCTCGAAGACCATGTAGTAGCGATAGCCATTGCCAGACATGTTCGCCCACGCCCGTCCGAGCCTGATCTTGCGGTTAGAATCGTCGTTCTTCAAATGCTCGCCCTTGGACTCGACAACCACGATGGTGCCGCTGGTGGTCATCATGACGAAATCTGGGTAGTGATTGAACGGACCATTGAGGCAAAAACCCTTGCGTTCAATGACGCGGTGCCACCAGCGAACGTTGTCCATTCCGGAGAAACGACCAGCGAGTTCGAGCTCAAAGCCGTTCATCTTGTCTTCGGCCTCATACAGCGACCCGCCAATCAGGGAGCTGGCATGAATGGGCTGGATCGCTTTCGGAAACGGGTATAGCGCTTGAACGTCAACGCGCCGGGTTTCGATGTCCTCATAGAACCTCTTGACCTTATGCGCTTCCAAAAGACCATCGATTTTTTGCTTGACCTTGCTTGCTACCGCATGCGGGTGCTCTTGATAGGTCAGCAGCTGCTCGGTGCCGAACGCTTCAACCATCCGCACAATGTATGCGCGCAAATCAGAGTCAGTGATCGAATTGATCGGTTTGATCCGATCGTAGATGGCGATTGCCGTGTTGCGTTTTTGTCCTTCGACGCTCAGTTTCGAGAAGTGTTCGCGCATGAATTTCTGATCGGTACTCGACATCCGGAAGGCTTTAGGAACCTCGGAGTCTTTTCGCACGTCGATCTTGTACATCTGCTCGTCTGCCGTTGACAGGTCAATGTCGATGTCTTTCGTCTTTAAGTCAAAGTCACCGGCTAGTGCCTCGTGCTTGAGCTCGTTGTATCCCTCATGAGCAGTAGGGAACAATGCTGATCCGGGTTCTTGGATGACGAATTGGGGAAGGCGAAGGGTTTCGATCTCGTCAGCAAATTCGGGGTTCACGAAGCTCGTGTCCACAGCATCCTTCAAATCCGAGGGAACGTAACCCTCACCCATCTGTGCGGCTTTTTCGGCCTCCTGCTCATAGTCCACACCCTGCTGAACCGCCTGCTCGATCATCGAAGCAACCGTCGGATCCGGCGAAGGATCCTGTGAACTAATGGACTCGTCTCGCGCATCCAGATCAGCTGCAACCGCTTCTTCGTCAAACTCCAAAAACTCTTCTACATCCACACTCTGCTCCGGGTCGGCAGGCGTCGGGGCAGGTTGGGTTGACTGGCTCGTGTTGGTGAAGTCGAAAGCTATTTGGTCGGCTGCGCGGAAGTCGCGCTTGGAGAATCCTGCACTGTTGAGACCCGCAACGATCTGATTGAGCGTGGCCCCGAAATCGTTCGAGGAGGTCAACACGTAACTCATGTTCAACAGCATGTTCGGTTGCTGCTTAGCGTGGGGTTGGCGCAGAACACGGCCAAGAATCTGTTCAACATCGACCTGGCTGGTCTTGTTTGCCAACGACGCCAAAATATAGGCGAAGGGACAATCCCAACCTTCCTTTAACGCGTTCACGGTGATGATGAACCTGATTGGGCACTCCTTGCTCAGCAGGTCAACGCCCTTGAGCTCGTTCACGTCGGCGGTCTTGATCGCGATCTGTTCTGCAGGAATACCAGCTTTGACGAGCTTGTCGCGCAGCCGCTCAAACGAGGTAGCGTCCTCGCTGGTCTTCGGCTGAGCTTGAAACAACACGATCGGTCGAATATAGGAGCCGCCATTCTCGTGCTGTTGTGTTGCGGCGATTTCTAGTGAACGGCGAAGGTCGATCGCGTCAGTGACAACATCCTTTTGTGACGCCCGGTTATATGCGATGACTGGAAGTTTGACCATGTTCTCGTTTTTGAGTGAGAGCGCATCCACATACGAGATCACATTCGCTTGTCGTTTCGGGGTTGCGGTCAGATCAAGAATGAATGCTGGATTGAAATTGGTGAGCATCTCCTGGCTCAACGTGCTCGTCGCGTGATGCGACTCATCCACGATCACAACCGGATTCAACTGGTTAATCACCTGAAACAGTGCAGTCTCATCCGCGTTCTCGATCGGCTGCTCCGGGGCACCAAACGCAGTCGCGAATGGTGCCAGATTCCCGTTCGCTTGGTATGCCTTACGCCCATCCTTTGTCCGTGAGCGGAACGAGTCATACGAGAGCACCATCACTGACAACTGCTCAGCCACCGTCGATGGGCTGAAATTCTGACCAGCCAGCAGTTCTTCCTTCGAATACACCTCAACTCGGCCACCGAAATCAGTATTCAGCTTTTGTCGATACGGGTGTAAGGGATCCTTCAACGTAGCCAACGTCTGCGTCAAAATCGAATCTGACGGCACCAGCCACACCACGGCCTTCTTCCGCGTCGGCGGCAGCGCCTCGAAAATCGGCTTCACCGACGCACAAGCCAAGAACGTCTTCCCACCGCCAGTTGGAACCTTGTAACACACGTGGGGGACGCGATCGATCACGTTCTGGTAGCCCAGCATCTGCGGGGTGCCAACCTCGATCTGGTGAGACTCCCAAAACACCTTAAAAGCATCACTCAGCGTGGGCTGCTCGTTGACCTGCATCAGGAAATCCTCCAGATCGGCAACCACCCGGTTTTGATACTTCTTCAACTCCATGTCCAATACTCCTTAGAGACGGGTGATATCCCGAGGGATCTTCTTAAACGCGATATTCAGCGAGCACAGCTCCTCATCCGACAACAAACAGGTATCGGCATAAATAACATACGAACTAGCCGCACACTCAGGAGGAATCGAAGCCAGATAGCCACGATCCAAACTCGTCACACGATCCGGCTCGAACACGAAAAAGAACGCCGCATCCTCATATCGTCCTAAGAAATACGGATGGGCACTGGGCGGATTCGAGAACGGCTGCCCCGTCTCGGTGAACCACACATACTCACGAACCTGCTTAAGTGGAACATCGGGATTCAAATCACCATCAACAAGAAGCGGCGCGCCTAACTCGTAGAAAGAGAATGACCCTCCTGTTCCGGGAACTTCATCCTTATCGGTGCGGTATCCGTCGATCACTCGTTTGGCCCGCTCTGCCGTGATTGATTCTGCGTAGTCGCTGAGCTCTACGAGGATGAATTTTCTGTCTGCGTCGTCGTACATATTTGAATTGAGCACGGCGTGTGCGGTCGTTCCTGAGCCTGCGAATGAGTCTAAGACGATGCCGTCTGTATTGCCATGCAGGGCGATAATCCATTCGATTAGTGATAGTGGTTTAGGGGTGTCGAATTTCTTGTTTCCAAAGATTGCCTTGATTACTGCAGTCGCGTCGGCGTTAGTTCCATAGCCATCGAGCCACGTATTCCATCCGAATGATTTTTTTACGTCACGAATTTTCTCGTATGGAACCCAGCGCTCAGTTTCTCCATTTACAACAACCCCTGGGTCGTATGATGTTTTCTCCCAGTGAGCAGCCTCAGGATTGTCCAATAACTCTGACATACCTGCGTGAGCAGGACTCCAACGCCAGTAGCCGTCAGACCCGTCATTCTTGATTGGGAATACTTCTCCACCATTGGGTGCAGTAATGGGGAACCACAACGTCGGTCGATCTGATCGGTCGGAAGTTGCACCCCATTTTCGTAACTCACGCCCTTTTCGATACGGGCCCTTGCTGTCCTTGAGGTCAAGCTTCCCAGTTGTCTTCTCTTCTTTGACAAGACTTGATTGGTCACCCTTGGTGTAGAACAAAATGTATTCGTGCCCTGTTCGCAGGGCCGTTTTATCTTTCCCTCCACTTGGTTCAGAGCGCACTGGCGCACAAGCAAGTCGGTTTGCAGGGCCAAAGATTTCGTCCATGATGCAGCCTAGGTTGGACAGCTCTGTGTCACTTATCGAGACAGCAATCAATCCGTTTCTGGCTAGCAGGCGATGGAGAAGTCTTAGCCGTGGGTACATCATGCATAGCCATTTGTCATGGCGGGAGAGGTCTTCGCCTTCTTTGCCGACGACTTCGCCAAGCCATTTCTTGATTCGTGGGTCGTTGACGGCGTCGTTGTAGATCCAGCCTTCGTTGCCTGTGTTATAGGGAGGATCGATATAAATGCAGTCAACCTTGCCTTCGTACTTTGGTAGTAGAGCTTTGAGGGCTTCGAGGTTGTCACCATGAATAATCATGTTCTGTGAGCCGTTGTCCCCATCGTGTTGGCCGTGCTCGTCATATGAGTATTGGCGGTCGAGGACGCGGTAGGGAACGTCGAGGTGGTGGGTGATCACCTTGTCTTTGCCGACCCAGTTCAGTTCTGGCATTAGCGTTCCTCCTTAGGCTCGTGAGGGGTGTTGGGATGTGGTTCTTCTGCGGCTTGACCGGTGCGGACCCATTCGTCGATTTCTGAGAGTTTGAACTTCCAGACCCTGCCGACTTTATAGGCAGGGAGATTATGGGTTGTTATCCATTTCGTGATGGTTTCCCGGCGCACCCCGAGGTGGGCTTGCGCTTCTTTCATGGTGACCCAGTTTTCTAATTCAGCTTCGCTCATCGTTCCTGCCTTATCGCGTGAAGATCCGGGTTAATAACTGTGGCATTGACATTGAATGTTGTAGTCGCTTGAGGGAAGCAGTTCTCGCCTTCCTGGTTGCGCATTTCCCAGTGGCTTGAGGCAGCACCTTCATAGCCTTGCGCCCGAAACGTGCAAGAAATCTTGATGAACTTCGCTGTCGCCGGTGGGCTGTCAGGAATGGCGATCTGTGTGGTGCCGACGGGTCGTAGTCGCGGGTCTGTTGGATTCGTACAGATGAGTGTCCGACTGGTCCAGTCGATGCTGCCAACGTTGCGCAGTGTCCATGTGTGAGTGAACTCGACCCAAAATCCTGGCTTGTGTTTTTGCAGTGCGGGCGGTTGCGTCACGTCGACGCGATCTCCTTGATAGAGCGGCTGCGGCGCGGGGTTTATTTCTTCTGGTTCCTGGTCTTCAAGGCGAAGTTGGTAGCAGTGTTCAAGGACATCGCAATGGTCTGGGTCATGGATGATCGCGTCGAACCAATCTGTGAGTGCCCAAATGAATGCTTCTGGTTCGATAGTGAGGGTTGAGGGCAGTCCGGCATCTTTGCCGACTTCTTGGCAACGATCATCCAACGTGCGCTTCGTGCTTGGGAGGGGCCTCAGGTGGGCAAGAAGGAAATCATGCAACGATTTCTTGCTCACCTGTGTAGGAAATGACTCGTATTGCGGTTCGGAGATCGGTTTTGCCCCGGTAAAGATCTTGCGTGCGTACTCGTCGTCTAACCGCTCTGCACTGCCAGCGTGTTGGAATACGGCTTGGACGAATTTTGCCTGGTTAGTGATGGGACTCTTCCGCTTGTAAACAGCGCGACAAAACTCGGGCAAACCCATATGCGTCACGCTCCTCTATGCCGAGTCCCAAAACTAGTCCCAGAAGTCCCAGTTTTTGCTTCCCTCAACGATCTGAAGTCCCAAAACCACAGCGTTTGATGAGTATGTGAGCAAAACACGAGCCGACGAGACGAACAACTGTCATCTCATTATCGCACGCCGACTCGCGCGAACGCTCATGAACACGCACCAACTGGTGGTGGGTGCCCTGATCGTGGCGAAGGAGGTGAAGCACATGGGTAAGAACCGTAAGCAGACGTCGGCGAAGGTGGCGTCCAAAGCGTCGAAGATTCTGACCGATGGTCGTTCATCGGAACGGACCAAGTCTGTTGCCGCGTCGGCATTAGCGCAGGCCAGGCCATCTAAGCGCGGCAAGTAGCCGCAACCACTCCTGCCTGGTGTGAGTACTTCTCGAGCCAAGCAGTGGAGGCGGTAGTGCTGGTGGCCACCGGCACTGACGTTCTCCGAAGCCTGAGCGTGATTGTTCGGGAGCTCATCTGGCGGATGAGCGAAGCCCTATGGCGGGTGCAGGCCGTGGGGTTCGACAAAAGATTCACTAGTGAGACCTGCTCTGGAAGCGCTCGGCGGGTCACCTCACCCAACCCCTCTTTGTTGAGGGACGGGTGGGGTGGCTCGCCTTTGTCGTCTTCCTAGCAGTTCTCACCAGTGATCTGAGCCAAACAGATCAGGTCTCCAAATCACCGGGATTCCCGGAGAAATGGAGATCCTTCGATGAAGGTCACCTTCAAGCACGAAGCAGATAACAACAAGAACGAGTCCATCACTGACACTTTCGACATTGACCCTAGCGAGTTCGCTCTCATGATCGTTACCGACCGGCAGCAACGTGCTGCAGCTACTGGTGTTCCGCTTGATCAGGTTAAGCCCCGCACCGCACAGAAAATCCTGGACGAGTTGTGGAACGCCGAGGAAGCTGCCACGCATCAGGCGGTTCGCGCCGATCGCGGCAAGGGTAAGAAGAAATGCACGTGCGGGGCTGGGTGCGGTCCTCGACGTGGATGCCGCATCCCGAATAACAAGCCGTTTTCGTATGAGCAGATGCTCGACATCGATCTTGATCCAGCTTCACCGGGTATCAGCGCCGAGGATCAGGTTATTGAACGTGAAGACACCGTCGAGCGTGCCCGTGAGCTCGAGGTTATGCGTGACGTCATCGCTGGTTTGGATCCTCAGCATCGTGAGGTGATGACGCGCCTTCTCGCAACCAGCAAGCTCAATCAGGCGCAAGTGGCGCGCGATATGGGGTTGACCCGTGCTCGGGTATCGCAGCTGGTGGCAGAGGTGAAACCGCTGATCCGACAGGCGGTTGAGGATACCCGATTTAACACTTTCGGTGGTGTCGGCAGTGGGGTGAGGCCCTTAACCCTTGTGCCGCCCGGCACGACTTTCTCTCGACGGGGTCTCGGAAAGGAACCCCGCCATGGGAAACCAGATTCAAACATTTACCAACGACGTGTTCGGCACCATTCGCGTCATCACCAATGATGGTCAGATCCTGTTTTGTGGGAAGGATATCGCCGCCGCGCTCGGGTATGCCAATCCCTGCAAGGCAGTACGCGATCATGCTCACGCCGATGGGGGTCTAAAACGTTACCCCATCGTCGACGCCATGGGATGCGAACAAGAAGCCACCTTCATCACCGAAGGTGACCTCTACCGCCTGATCATCTTCTCGAAGCTCCCGGCAGCGCAGAAGTTTGAGGCTTGGGTGTTCGATGAGGTGTTGCCGACGATTCTCCGCCACGGCATGTATGCATACGACGAACTCCTTGCTGACGATGAGTTCCTTGAGCATGCCATCGCCACGCTTCGTGCCGAGCGGGCCAAGCGATTGGCAGCAGAGCAAGCTTTGCTTGAAGCGGCACCGAAAGTCTCGTACTACGACGTTGTGTTGCAGTCCGATTCGTTGTTAACGACGACGGCGATTGCGAAGGACTACGGGCTGAGTGCGAAGAAGCTCAACCGGATCCTGCGTGATGCTCACGTGCAGTTCCATCAGTCTGGCCGCTGGTTCCTCTACGCCAAGTACGCCGAGCAAGGATTCACCCAGTCCAAGACCCACGAATACGGCGAAGGACGGACCCGCACCCACATGTACTGGACCCAGCAGGGCCGACTGTTCATTTACGAGGTTCTCAAGAACCAGCTCGGCATTCTGCCAGTGATTGAGCGTGAGGGTCAGGTGTAAGCATGACCGTCGCGACTCTTGATAGTGGGTTTTCGAAGAAGAACTCTGAAGGCTATCTGGACCTGACGAGCTAACACGCGCTCAAGAAGCTTCGGCGTGAACAATTCGGCTACCGGCCCTTGATTTATATCTGCTCGCCCTACTCGGGCGACACCGAGGCGAACGTTGAGCTGGTCCGCCAGTTCTGCGGATTTGCAGTGAGCTCGGGCAAGATCCCATTCGCCCCGCATCTGTTATTTCCGCAGTTCATGGATGACGTCGATTCTGATCAGCGTGAGTTGGCGATGTTTTCAACAGAGTGTTGCTCGCTAGATGCGAAGCGCTGTGTGCTCGCGACCAATGTCAATGCCCTAACGGACTAGCACGCGCTACATCTTCCGCACGCCGTAGACGCCGTAATTTTCGGAAATGAACGTTGCGACTATGCTCCACGAAAACAGCGTCGCCAAGACTGTGGGCGCTTAAGCCCCGGGTTTTAGACTGGCGGTACCCACGCGAAGTAAAAAGCCGCCTTCACGGTGGATGTTTAACGTCTGGCAGATGAACTCGACGCAGAAGCAATTCCGATACTGATTAATGAACAGGATCATTTCCGACGTTTCTCAGTCGAGTTCGGATGCGAAAAGCCGAAGCAGCCTTCAACAACCCGTTGGTGTCGCGTAGCTGGTGATTTTCTCGACGCAGTTTGGCGACCTCTGCCACAAGGTCCTCAGGCAACCGTTTAGTAACGCGTCCCTCACGTCGAGCGGGCTTGCGTCCATTGCTTCGCTGTGCGCCACGAAACACCCAGCTATGGGTGCCACGTTCTTGCCTGCTTCCTGCATCGAAATATTCTCCGCCAGAATTGGATCTTCTACCAAGTGGACGACTCGGTCCTTCACCTCCTGATCAAACTTCTTCGGCATGCTCGAAGATTTTCCCATCTACTCAAACGGAACAAAACCTAGGGCACTTCACCTACCGACCAGAGCGGCTTTGCCCTTCGGATAAGACTTATCCTTCCGTCCTGTCTTCTGACTGTGTCCTTTCAGCGGCGAAAACGTCCAAAGCCCTCGTCATCCCCTAGAAAGTGACGGTGTTTCCGTCTGTGGGGAGACGAGGGCTGGTGCTTGCCCGTGGCCTAGTGGCGGGGCGTCGGCTAGCGCATTAGGCGAACTGCTTGATGAGGTCTTGCAGAGCCTTGAAGTCGAACTTGACCAGGCCAAGGGCCTGAGCCGCAGCGGTGATGATGCCGAAGATGAGGGCCATCACGCCGGCGCCAGCCAGGCCAGCGCCTGCAGAAGAGGAGCCGTTGGAGGAACCGCCGTTAGATGGCTTGTTGTCGGTATCGCCGGGGTTGTCGGTGTCGTCTTCAGCGGTGTTGAACCACCACTCGTCCAGGGCCAGCTTGGCCACGGTGGTGTTGTCGATGTACTCGCCGCGGACTGGGTCGGTGCCAGAAACCTTAGCCTGGATATCTTCGGAGCCGGCGCCCATGAAGAAGAACGGTACTACCTGGTTGGTGTGGTTGGTGGAGTACCACTCGTGGGTCGGAGCGGTGCCCTTGGTGCCGGTCTGTGGCTTCCAAGCGTCGGTCTCATCCGCGCCGGAGAGGTAACCAGTCTCGTGGTCAGCGGTGACAATCAGCAGGGTTTCCTCCCAAGAGGAGTTCTTCTCAACCCAGTCGATGGCGGCGTCGACAGCCGCGTTGAAGTCCTGGACCTCTTCGATGTCGCGGCCGGTCTGGTTTGCGTGGCCGGACCAGTCGATGGCGCCGCCTTCAATCATGAGGGAGAAGCCGTCCTCGTCCTGGCCCAGGGCGTTGAGTGCGCCGTTGGTCATGGTCGGCAGGTCGACGATGTCGTTCTTCGGGTCGGTGCCTGGCTCCTTCGCCTTGGCATCGCCGGAGCGGTTCTGCTGCAGGGTGGTAGCAACTGGTGCCAGGCCGAAGTACTTCTTACCCTCTTCTACGTTGCCAGCAGCCAGGGACTCAAAGCCGGCGGTGTTATCGGTGAACTCCCAGCCCTTCGAGCCGTCGCGAAGCGCAGCGAGGTTCTCCTTGGAGATGTAGGAGTAGTCCTCGGAACCGGCAGCAACCTTCTGAGCGTCGTCGTTGTACTCAGGGTGGCCCGCGCCCATGATGACGGAGAGATCGGAGTTGATCATGGAATCGCCGATCTCCAGGTAGTTGTTGCGGTTCTTGTTGTGCGCCGCGAACGCGGCTGGGGTGGCGTGGTCAAACGGTACGGAGGTGACGACGCCTGCGGACTTGCCCTCGCGGATGGCGCGCTCGGAGAGGTTTTCCATCTCGTGGCCGTAGGAAGAGACGCCCAGGGTGCCATTATCAACCTTGGAGCCGGTGGCCATTGCGGTGCCGGCCGCAGCAGAGTCGGTAGGGCCTTGCTTGATGTACTCGTGGTCAGACCATGCCTTGGCTGGGTCGTAGGAGCCGCCGTGCGGGAAGGTGGTCATGGACAGACGGTTAAAGTCCTCGAATGCCTGGACAGACTCGCCCTCGAGCTCCTTGGCGGTGTCAGCACCGAATGCGCCTTCAACCAGGTACTTAGACTGGCCGGACTCGTAGAGATTGTTGGAGGCGATGTGGCCGTAGCCCATACCGTCACCAATCATGTAGATGACATTTTTCGGGCCAGAAGCAGCGGCGTGTGCCGGGGCGACAAGGCCAGTGGTCAGGGCGGTAGTGGCTACTGCGGCCACGCTAACGCGCAGGGCGCGAGAGAAGTTGCGCATGAGAGAGCTTTCTATGTTTAAGGTCTTAGGGACTTTAAAGAGAGATAGGAATAGAAAGAGGCAAGTTCCAAAAGTGAGAGTGGAATCAACCGCGCATAGATCTAGGCAGGCGGAGTAACAGCGGGACCACGCACGGGTTAATAAGAATCGAACTTTGAGGGGAACTCTTTTGAACGTCAATTACCCACTACGGCGTTCAGCCGTAGGCACGAGCACAGGTTAGAATCCCTCTCATGACTGAAAATGCAGCTGCGACGTTGCCGCCATGCCCTGAATGTTCCTCCGAATACACCTACGAGATGCCGCCGCTCATCGTCTGCCCGGAGTGCGCGCACGAGTTCGAAGCCACCGCCGCTGGTGCGGACACCGACTCCGCTGAGCCCCAGGTAATCGTTGATTCTGTGGGCAACGCGCTTGCCGACGGCGACACAGTCACCGTCACCAAGACCCTCAAGGTCAAGGGTGCGCAGCAGCCGTTAAAGTCCGGCACCAAGGTCCGTGGCATTCGCCTGAACTTTGATGCTGGAACGGGCCAGGAAGACCACAACATCGACTGCAAGATTGATGGCTTCGGCGCCATGACGTTGAAACCGGCGGTGGTCAAGAAGGTCTAGAGGGGTTTGCCCGAAAGTGATATCGTTACTGATATCAACGGGAAGGTGGGCAGTGCGATGGCCTCATTGGTAGTAAGAAACCTTGACGACGCGATAAAAGAAGCGCTCGTGGCTCGTGCGCGGGACAATGGCCGCTCAATGGAAGCGGAGGTGCGCGCCATTCTTATTGACGTTGTGCAACCGAAGAACATTGGGATTGCTCTTTATGAAGCAAGCAGAGATGCCGCGGTTGAATTGGAAACTCCACCACGTGATGATGAAGCGCGGGCGGTGCTTTTTAAATGATCGTACTGGACACAAATGTCGTATCTGAGGTGCTTAAACCGCTTCCGGATGACAAAGTGTTGAGTTGGATGAAAAGCATCGAGGCCCGTACATTTGTCACTGCCATGACTGTTTCGGAGCTTTATGCTGGCGTGGCTATCTTGCCAGAGGGAAGGAAGAAGGCCACGTTGCGCACGGTCTTAGATCGTGTCCTCGGTATGTACTCAATCCTTTCCTTTGATTTTCTGGCTGCGCAGGAATACGCCGAAGTAGTTTCCAGACGGAGGCAGTCCGGGCAGCCAATTTCTACTGTCGATGCGCAGATAGCAGCAGTATGCCGAGCCAATAGTGCTGTATGTGCCACCCGTAATGTCAAGGATTTTGAGAATACTGGAGTCCGTCTCATTAACCCATGGGATTAGTCAAAGTGGCGCAGGTTACCGGAATGATTACGGGCAAAGACAGCGCTGCGGACAGCGTCCGACGGCGCGCGGTCGGAGTGGAGGCCGCGCGATACATCGGAGCGGCCGAATAGATTGAAGTTTTATCCGCCCTGACGTGCTCCGGAGCTTGTTAGGGCGCTAGACTGTGGAGCCATGACTAACCCGAGTGATTCCACCGCGCACCGCTACACGCCGGAGCTCGCGGCCCAGATCGAGTCGACCTGGCAGCAGTACTGGAAAGACAATGGCACGTTTAACGCGCCGAACCCCGTCGGCGACCTAGCCACGGAGGGCGAGGGCGCCCTTCCGAAGGAAAAGCTCAACATCCAGGACATGTTCCCGTACCCATCTGGTGCGGGCCTGCACGTGGGCCACCCGCTGGGCTATATCGCTACCGATACCTATGCTCGCTACAACCGCATGCTGGGCAAGAACGTCCTGCATACCCTGGGTTATGACGCCTTCGGCTTGCCGGCCGAGCAGTACGCCATCCAGACGGGTACCCACCCGCGCACCACCACGATGGCCAACATCGAGAACATGCGCCGCCAGCTGGGCCTGCTGGGCCTGGGCCACGATCCGCGCCGCTCGGTCGCTTCCACTGACCCGGAGTTCTACAAGTGGACTCAGTGGATCTTCCTGCAGATTTACAACTCCTGGTTCGACGAGGAGCAGCAGAAGGCGCGCCCAATGTCTGAGCTCGTCAAGGAGCTCGAGGTAGGAAAGCGCAAGACCAAGGATGGCCGTTACTACTCCGATCTGACTGCAGCCGAACAGGCCGCAGCCCTGGACGAGTTCCGCCTGGTTTACCTGTCTAACTCCACCGTCAACTGGTGCCCTGGCCTGGGTACCGTGCTGGCAAACGAGGAGGTCACGGCAGAGGGCAAGTCCGAACGCGGCAACTTCCCGGTCTTCCGCAAGAACCTGTCCCAGTGGATGATGCGCATTACCGCTTACTCCGATCGTCTGCTGGACGATCTGGAGCTTCTGGATTGGCCGGAGAAGGTCAAGTCCATGCAGCGCAATTGGATTGGTCGCTCCCGCGGCGCCGAGGTGGACTTCACCGCTGAAGGCCACAAGATCACCGTCTTCACCACTCGCCCTGACACCCTGTTCGGCGCTGAGTACGTGGTGCTGGCTCCAGAGCACGAGCTTGTCGACGCCCTGCTCTCCCCCGTCCCGTATGACGACGACGTCGACAGCCGCTGGACCTTTGGCCACGATGATCCGAAGGAGGCCGTGGAGGCCTACCGTGAGTCCATCGCCGCAAAGTCTGACCTGGAGCGCCAGGAGAACAAGGAAAAGACCGGCGTCTTCCTGGGCACCTATGCCGTTAACCCGGTCAACGGCAAGCAGGTTCCGATCTTTATTGCTGACTATGTTCTGACCGGCTACGGCACCGGCGCCATCATGGCGGTGCCGGCGCACGATACGCGTGACTACGAGTTCGCCACCGAATTTGGCCTGCCAATTACGGAGGTTGTCTCTGGTGGTGACATCAGTAAGGAAGCGTTTACTGAGTCCGGCAAGGCCGTTAACTCCGCTAACGAATCCATCGACCTGAACGGCAAGTCCAAACAAGAGGCAATTGCGGCCATCATCCCGTGGCTGGAGGAGCAGGGCATCGGCTGCGAAAAGATCCAGTACAAGCTGCGCGACTGGCTGTTTGCACGCCAGCGTTACTGGGGCGAGCCCTTCCCCATCGTCTATGACGCTGAAGGCCAGGCTCACCCGCTGCCAGAGTCCATGCTGCCGGTCGAACTGCCGGAGGTAGAAGACTACAAGCCGGTCTCCTTCGACCCAGACGATTCCGATTCCTCCCCGCAGCCGCCGCTGGCCAAGGCCCGCGAATGGGTTGAGGTAGAACTCGACCTCGGCCAGGGCACCCAGACGTATTATCGCGATACCAACGTCATGCCACAGTGGGCAGGTTCTTCCTGGTACCAGCTGCGCTACATTGACCCGCAGAATTCGGAAGAATTCTGCAGCTTGGAGAACGAGCGTTACTGGACCGGCCCTCGTCCTGAGGAGCACGGCGCTGGCGATCCAGGCGGCGTGGACCTCTACGTCGGCGGCGTCGAGCACGCGGTGTTGCACCTGCTCTACGCCCGTTTCTGGCACAAGGTCCTCTTCGACCTCGGCCACGTTTCCTCCAAGGAGCCGTACCGCCGCCTGTTCAACCAGGGCTACATCCAGGCCTATGCCTACACCGATTCCCGTGGCGTTTACGTCCCGGCTGCCGAGGTGGAGGAAAAGGACGGCAAGTTCTACTACAACGGTGAAGAGGTCAACCAGGAGTACGGCAAGATGGGCAAGTCCCTGAAGAATGCCGTGGCTCCGGATGACATCTGCCGCGACTACGGCGCCGATACCCTGCGCGTTTATGAGATGTCCATGGGTCCGCTGGATACCTCCCGCCCGTGGGCAACCAAGGACGTCGTCGGTTCTCAGCGCTTCCTGCAGCGTCTGTGGCGTCTGGCTGTAGACGAGACGACAGGAGAGCTTGCTACTAGCGACGCCGAGCTCACCGAGGATGATCTCAAGGCCCTGCACCGCGCCATCGCCGGTGTGCGTGATGATTATGAGAACCTGCGTCTGAACACCGTGGTGGCTAAGCTCATCGAGTACGTCAACTACCTGACGCGCACCTACGGCAACTCCGCCGAAGGCGCTCCGCGTGCTGCGGTTGAGCCGATTGCGCAGTTGGTCTCCCCGATTGCTCCGCACATCGCGGAGGAGCTATGGAAGCGCTTCGGCCACACCGAGACCATCACCTACTCCTCCTTCCCCACCTTCGAGGAGAAGTACCTGGTAGATGACGAGATTGAGATTCCAGTCCAGATCAACGGCAAGGTCAAGGCGCGCGTCAACGTGCCTGCCGACGCCGACGAGGACACCGTGGTTTCCGCCGCGCTTGCCGACGCCCGCATCGTCGAGCTGACCGAGGGCAAGAACGTAGTCAAGAAGATCTACGTCCCTGGCCGCATGGTCAACCTGGTGGTTAAGTAAGCGCTAAATCATCACAAACAGAGGGCCTGCGCCACATCAAGGGGCAGGCCCTCTCCCCTATTTGTGCTGCTTGTCGAGGCCACGAGCTGCACGCTCACAGGTGGTCCTTTCCAGTTTCGGGGCCATGCCGCAGGGCATGTTCGCGCCATTGGGTGATATCCCAGCCGATGAAAGGTTTCAAAGGCATAACGAAATACTACGTGCGCTAGTAGACACGGGGGTTTCGCGGTAAATCATAAAGCATGAATCCAAACCAAGAGCTGCTCAGGGACGCTTTGCGCCGGCTCGACATTGCCGAGCAAGCACTTAGCGACGCCCGCGCCAGCCTCCGCGATTTCGAACGTCAGACGGCCGGCGTGCCCGAGGTGCAGCCAATTTCCACCCCACCCCAGCAGGCCCCTGCGCCACCTCCAGTGCAGCAGCAAGCGCAACCGGCGGCGCAGCCCCAGCCGCACGCGGCACCGCCTCCCTACCCGCGGCAGGCCCCGCGGCCGCGTACCCCGCGGGACCGCGAGAAGACGCTCATCAGTGCGGTTGCTATTGGTGGCACCGTCATCACCCTGGCGGGCGTGGCCTTCCTTGTGGGACTTGCCATTCAGGCGGGCCTGCTGGGGCCAGTGGGCCGCGTCGTTCTGGCCTATATCGTTGCTGCTGCGCTGCTCGGCGCGGGCTGGTGGTTCCGTGACAAGGCAGCACCGGCCGGTGCGACCGCCTTGGTGGCCACTTCCCTATTTGCGGCGCTGGCCACGACGTTCCTGGTGGTCACGTGGCTCGGGTGGTGGCCGGTGTGGCTGGGCGCGGTGCTCATGGCGCTCATTTACGGCGGATTCGTGGGTTATGCCCACCGTTTCCGTCAGGGCTCATTCACACAAGAGTGGATGGCCGCAGGCGCAGGCATCGCCGCACTCTCCTACCCCAGCGCAGTGGCACCCGCGCACGTCGGCGGTGCCATGCTCGTTGTCGTGATCCCGTTGGTTACCGCCACCTACAGCGTCTTGTGCCGCAGTGAGCGCATGGCCGAGGTGCTGCGCGCTATCGCTGGCATCGGGCTTGCCGTGGTCATGACGGAAGTCGCCGCCCGCAGCACCCTCTTCAGTCTGCCCTCGTTGTGGATCGCCATCGTGTGCAGCCTGCTCGCCATCGCGGCTGTGGCCATAGTGGTCTACTTCCCCACCGCCAAGGCGGAATTTGGCTTTGCGTTCTTGGGGCTGCTCGCCCCGGGCTTCCTGCTGGTCACTGCCCTCATTCGCGCGGACACCATCCTCGCCGAGTGGATGGCCGTTGCTGCCCTGGCTGTCATCGTGGGGATCGCCTGGCTTGGCAACTCCGTCATCAAAGATTGCGCACTTGGTGCTATCCCTGTGGTCTATGCCCTGGTCATGCTGGACACCATGGCGGGCTGGACCGGCACAGCCCCCACAGGGACCATGGCTGTAGTCCTGACGTTTGTCCTAAGCGGGCTCTTCTTCGCAGCATTCGTGCTGCTCTTCCAAGCGATGCGCAATGCTTTCGTCCTGGCCGCTTGGTTCCTGGGTTCGCTCATAGTGCTCTCCCCGCTCCTCGGCGGTGTGCTCTTTGATCCGCCTGCCCTCGCTGGCATGGAGCCACTTGCTGAGGGCATCGTCCTCACCGTGGCTCTCATCGCGGGCTACCTGTTGCGCCAGCGTATTCCCCACTACGAGCGCCGCGAAGTCGCAGCCGCACTGCTACTTTTTGTACTCCTGCTCAGTCTTCTTGCCGCGGTAGGCACAATCGCCTCGGCAGCCGCCATCGTGGCGGGAGCCGCGGGCCTCAAGACTGCCTACCTGGCTTCGCACGCTTTGGTTTCTGTGGCGTGGATGGTCCTTGCTGCCCGCCTGCTTCTTGCCGCGGACCAGCGCTTTACCGCCATCGGCGTGCTGCTTGCCATTGTGGCGGTGGCCAAGCTGACCTTCTTCGATCTCGCGGCCACAAGCGGTATCTTCCGCGCGCTCGCATTCCTGCTCAGCGGCATTATCTTGCTGACCATCGCGGTGCGTCGGCGCGGCGTCGACAAGCCGCGCCGCGAACAGGTCTAGGCCTCGTCCCAGAAAGGAGTAGCGCAGACCGCCACGGCGTCGATTGCCGCGTGTGCGGGCGGTTCCTCCTCGAAGACCACCGCAAACCCGGCCACTTGGCCCACCCAGAATTCATTTTCGGTGAGCTCATGCACGTGCTTCGCGACGTCCTTTACCTCACCCGTCACCCGCACCCGCGGGGTCAGCATGCTGGGCTTGTAATTGCTGTAGAAGCGTTCCGTGTCGGGGGCCTCGAAGTCCTCGATAGCGTGGTGACCTGTGGATTCCACGTGCGTGGCCAAGAGTGCGGGGTACAGCGTGTCCTGCAAAGCCTCGCCACCGGCAGGGTTGCCGGCGGGGAGGGAAAAGGGGGCGTCGACAAGCGCTGCGAAGCGCTTACCTGCAGTTTCTACCACCCCGATGAAAGGCGTGGCCCTGTAGATGGTGCCCTGCTGGGCCGGGCCGCGGTAGGTGACCACGGCGGTCTGCTCATCTTCGTAGGTCATCGCAGTGATGCAGATGCCTGAAGGATCGCGGTGATAGAGGACCTCGTCAAACGCGGGGTCCTCATGGGAGCGCGCGACCTCGTGGAGCTCGTCGACGGTTTCCAAAAAGATGTCCATGATGGGCCATCTTAGCTGCGCGCGAGAGCCTCGCCTACGCGCTTGCCAGAATGGATACAGCCGCCCAAGAACGTGCCCTCGAGCGCGTTCTTGCCATGCATGCCCCCGCCGCCGAAGCCGGACGCCTCGCCGCAGGCATACAGGCCGGTCAGGACGGTTCCGTCGGTATTGAGGCAGGCGCCATCGAGGTTGGTTTCGATGCCGCCCAGCGTTTTGCGGGTGAGCACCTTGAGGCGCACCGCGATGAGTGGGCCCTTGTCGAGCAAGCGATGCGGGGCTGCGCAGCGAATCAACTTGTCGCCCAAGAAACCGCGAGCGATGCGAATGTAGTTGACCTGAGCGTCCTTGGAGAACGGGTTGTCGAGCTGCGCGTCGCGATCCTCAATGATCTTGCGCAGTTGGTCCACATCAATCTTGGGTGAACCCTCTGGACTGATGAAATTCATGCCTTTGACCAGGTCTTCTAGGTTATCTTCGACAACCCAGTCGATGCCGTTGTCCATGAAAGCCTTGATGGCCACATGGGTGCCTGGGCCGAGCTTGCCGGCCAGCTTTTTGAACTCCTTGTCTGTGAGATCGGGGTTCTGCTCGGAGCCGGAGAAGATGAACTCTTTGTCCGCAATCTCCTGGTTGAGCACGAACCAGGAGTAGCCATGTCCGGTGTTGGTGATGTGCGACAGTGCGGCGAGGTTATCCGAACCAGGGAAGAGGTTGGTGGGCAGGCGATTGCCTTCCGCGTCGAGCCACAGGCTGGATGGGCCTGGGATGATGCGGATGCCGTGCTCTGGCCAGATGGAATCCCAGTTGCTCATGCCCTCGGGGTAGGCCCACATGCGGTCCTGGTTGACGAGGTTGGCGCCGGCCTTGCTGGCGATGTCGATTCCGCGGCCGTCGACATGCGCGGGAACACCTCTGACCAGCTCCTCTGGGCATTTACCCCAGCGCTCAGTGGGCCACATGGTGCGCACTTTCTCAAGGCTTCCGCCGATGCCGCCGGTGGCAATCACCACGGCCTGGCCACGGAGCTCAAATTGCTTGACGACGTCCCTTCCGCTCGCCTCGCCACGCACCTGGTCGGTGGGCGCCAGGACCGAGCCCTTCACGCCGACGACGCGCCGTGCGCTCCCGTGCCCCTCGGTGATGAGCTCGTCCACGCGGTGGCGGAAGTGGAATTCCGCCTTGCCTTCCTTCTCGGCCTTCTCAAGAGGTTCGCGGAATACACGGACTACCTCAGGGCCGGTGCCCCAGGTGAGATGGAAGCGGGGGACTGAATTGCCGTGCCCGGAGGCGTCGCCCGAGCCGCGCTCTGCCCAGCCAATGGTGGGCAGCACGTTAAGTCCTAGCTTCTTGAGGTAAGAGCGCTTTTCATTTGCGGCGAAGCGAACGTACTCGCGGCCCCACTTACGTGGCCAGTAGTCGTGGGAGTCTTCGGTGGTGACTTCGTCGTAGTCGGCGGAGTTGGCCCAGTCGCGCCAGGCCAGCTCCTCGGAGTCTTTCACGCGCATGAGCTTTTGCTCAGGGGAGCCGACGTAAAACAGGCCGCCAAGCGACCAAAAGGCCTGTCCGCCCAGGTTATTGCGGTTTTCCTGCTCGAGGAAGATGACGTGCTTGCCGCCTTTGATGGCCTCGTAACCTGCGACCATTCCTGCCAGCCCAGCGCCGACGATAATGACTGAGTTCTCTTTCATACACAAAAGCATACGGCAGGAATGTGACCTGTGACGCAGTCTCCTTAATCGTGGCGGCAATGACGCCTATTCGTATTACTGCTGCGCGTAGATGGTGTCGACCTTCTCCACCAGGGTCAGGACATCGTAGGACGCAACCAGCTCGTCGTGCTGGTTGTAGAGGGCAGCATCCCAGCAGACCTCGCCATAGTCGTCGGTCACGCG
This sequence comes from Corynebacterium sp. HMSC08C04, assembly GCF_001807495.1. Classification (NCBI taxonomy): domain Bacteria; kingdom Bacillati; phylum Actinomycetota; class Actinomycetes; order Mycobacteriales; family Corynebacteriaceae; genus Corynebacterium; species Corynebacterium sp. HMSC08C04. Next base: position 264,813 of record NZ_KV789202.1, read on the forward strand.
CGGGGTGATGCGCTTGGCGGTGAGCTCGATGCGGATGGAATCGTCGTAGGTGACAGGGTTGATAAAACGCAGGTTCTCTAGCCCGTAGTTTGCCAGAACGGGACCCGGCGCCGGCTCCACGAAAAGGCCTGCGGCCCAGGAGACCAGGAGGTAGCCGTGTGCGACGCGGCGTGGGAAGAAGGGGTTCGCGGTGGCGGCCTCTTCGTCGGTGTGGGCGTAAAAAGTATCGCCGGTTTCGTTGGCGAAGGCCGTGATGTCTTCCAAGGTGACCTTGCGCAGATCGGAAGCGAATTGGTCGCCGACCTTGAGCGTTGCCAGATCCTTGCGGAAAGGATGTGTGCCGGTGCCTGCCTCCACATCGGCGCGGGTCACGCGGTTAACGGCCGCGCCACGGTGCCACTGGCCGGTAATTGCCGTGAGGTGGTCTGGGGTGCCCTGGATGGCGGTGCGCTGCATGAAGTGCTTGATGCCGCGCACGCCGCCGAGCTCCTCGCCGCCGCCGGCGCGGCCCGGGCCGCCGTGGACTAGGTGCGGCAGGGGAGAGCCGTGGCCGGTTGAGGTCTTGGCGTCGTCGCGGTCGAGGAAATGCAGGCGGCCGTGGTGAGCGGCGATACCGCGTCCGAGCTGGGCAGTTAGCTCTGGGTCGTGGGTTACGACGGATGCGACCAGTGAGCCTGCACCCAGGGCCGCCAATTCGATGGCCTCCTCAGGGGTCTCGTAGCCGATGAAGGAGACCACCGGGCCGAAGGCCTCGGTGTTATGCACGGCTGGGGTGCGAGAATCTGCAAAGCGCAGAATCGTCGGTGCGAAGAATGCGCCCTCGAGCTCGTCGGGGCCGCCGCAGATGAGCTCGCCGCCGGCGTCGACAAGCGTGCGCACTGCAGTGGCGACGTCCTCGCGCTGCTCAACGGAGACCAGCGGACCCATGGTGGCGTTAGTGTCGCGCGGATCGCCTGGTACGACCTTCGCCTCGAGGCGTGCCTTCAGCGCTGCGATGACGGGATCGACGAGGTGCTGCGGCACGATAGCGCGGCGGATGGCGGTACATTTCTGCCCAGCCTTGGCGGTCATCTCGCCGAAGACGGCCTTGACGTAGGCTTCGAACTCGGGGGAGTTCTCGGTGACGTCGGTGCCTAGGATGGCCGCGTTCAGGGAATCGGCCTCGGCGCTGAACTGGATGCCGCCCTCCACGACATTGCGGTGGCTGCGCAGGGTGTGTGCGGTGGCTGCGGAACCGGTGAAGGCCACGTGATCGCGGTAATCGAGGTGATCCAGCAAATCGCGCGCGGAACCGGAGATGAGCTGCAGGGATCCCTCGGGGAGGATGCCGGAATCCAGCATGAGGCGTACGCAGGCCTCGGTGACGTAACCGGTAGGGGTGGCTGGCTTCACGATGGAGGGTACGCCCGCGATGAAAGCCGGCGCGAACTTCTCGAGCATGCCCCAGACCGGGAAGTTGAAGGCGTTAATTTGCACGGCCACGCCCGGAATCGAGGTGTAGATGTGCTGGCCAATGAACGATCCGTCCTTGGAGAAGACCTCAGCCTCGCCGTCGGGGATGACGGTGGAGTTAGGCAGCTCGCGACGTCCCTTCGAAGAGAAGGTGAACATGGTGGAGATGCCGCCGTCGACGTCGACGAAGTTATCGCGCTTGTTGGCGCCGGTTTTGTGCGCGAGCTCGTTGAGCTCATCACGGTGCTCCTGCAGGTAAAGAGCCAGTTCCTTGAGCTTGATGGCGCGCTCGTGGAAGGTAAGCGCCTGCAGGCCTATACGGCCGGTGGTGCGGGCATAATCGACGGCCGCAGCAATATTGAGGCCCTCTGCGCTCACGCGAGCGACCAGCTCGCCGGTGGACGCATCGTGCACATCGGTGATCTTGCTGGGGTTGTCAGGCGTGACCCACTGCCCGGCGAGGAAGCTGGGGACAAGCTGCGCGGTGTTCTCGTTTGTCATTGCGGGAATCGTTCCTTTCGCGAGTAACTGATCGTTCGGTCAGTAATTTAAGTTAGTATAATCCACATCACATCGCGAGGAGGGAGAACCATGCAGCAATGGCAAATTGTGCTTGGTGAGCTAGACAAGAAAATGGGCGTTGAGGTGCTCGAACAGTCGCCGGAGAGAGTTGTGGCCACCATGCCGGTGGAGGGGAATACGCAGTCCTTCGGCATCTTGCACGGCGGTGCGATGGTGTGCCTAGCCGAGGCCGTGGGCAGCTGGGCGGCCGTCATCCATGCTTCGACGCAGGGCAAGGTAGCTGTGGGCGTGGACATCAACGCCACGCATCACTCTTCCGGGCGCGCCGGGTTGGTTACCGCTACTGCGACGGCCATCAAGTTGGGGCGCACGCTGTGTAGCCACGAGGTCGTGATTACCGACGAAGCCGGCAAGCGCCTGTGCACCGCGCGAATCACGAACGCATTGGTGGAAAGAAGCTAGGTTAGCCGCCCTAGATGCCAAATCGACGCATGTTGGCTGCCTGAATGGGCCACGATTTGGCATCTAGGCAGGCGTGAGCGCCTCCACCGCTTCAAGCTGCACACCCCGCCCGCCGGTGCTAGCTTCCAATTGGGGGAGATAATCATGCACAAGGGCTTAGTGTCGGGGCTGACGAAGAGCCAACTGGCCACGCACATCAAACACGGGCGCGTCACCAAGATTGCGCGGGGGCTCAACGTCTGGGGCAGGCCCACGCCGCTGGAAGTGCTCTGGGCGGTCCAACAGCGATACCCGCAGGCCGTCGCCACTGGGCAGACAGCCGCGCAGTTGTATCTGAAGCGCGAGGTGACACTGCCATTAGAACTCGCCGCACCGAAGCGTCTGCCAGCATCTACGTACTATTCCGCGCGGCGAAGCGTGCGGGAGCAGACGCGCGAAGTACTGGGCTGCTCCGTGCAGAATCCGCTGTTGGCCCTCGAACAGATTGACTGGGGCTGCGGCATCGAGCTCTGCGAGGCGCTTTATTCCGGACATCGCGGGCGCGAGAAGCTTGAGGCAGACCGGGCTGAAATATCCAGCCTGCCCGCCCGAGCACAGGAGCTATTGAGGTCCGCAGTATTGTTCACCGACTCCAGCGCGGAGATTGCGGTTGCACGGGCACTCCAGCAGGCAGGGTTGAAAATTGAATGCAACGTATTCATCGGCGTGCATCGCTGGGACATCGTGATTCCCTCACGCAAGATAGCCATCGAGATTAACGGGCTGCAGTTCCATTCCGAGTTGGGCGTGTGGATTCGCGATCACTGGAAGAACAACGAAGCCGTATTAAGAGGTTGGCGGACTTTGCGCTACACCGGTCATTGCGTGGCGCATCACCTAGATTACATCGTGGAGCAGGTAGCGCAGCCGCCCAATTGGTCGCGGCGTTTCTATTCCTTTGTTCACCTCTGGCACAAGGCGCTGCTTCCTAAACCATGGGAGGAATACGCGCTGCCGCCAGAGCCGGAGTGGGTGCACGAAACATCGCCCTAAATGCCAAATCTGCGCTTTACGACGTCGCGATTTCGCTCCGATTTGGCATCTAGGGCGGCGGAACTTAAAGGCGCTAGCTGTAGTCGTAAAACCCCTTACCCGTTTTCCGCCCCAACTCCCCGCGAGCAACCATGTCGCGCATCAGCTGCGGAGGCGCAAAGCGCTCGCCAAGCTGGGACTCCAAGTACTCGGCGATGCCGAGACGCACGTCGAGGCCCACGATGTCGGTGAGCTCGAGCGGGCCGATGGGGAACTTGTAGCCCAGCACCATCGCGTTGTCGATATCGCGCGGGGAGGCCACGCCTTCTTCCACCATGCGGATGGCCTCCAGCGCAATGGCCACGCCCAAGCGGGAGGACGCGAAGCCGGGGGCATCCTTGACTACAACGGCCGTCTTGCCCAAAGCCTCAACCCAGCCCTTGGCGTCCTCGACGAGCTGCTCAGGCGTGGAATCGGCAATAACGACCTCCACCAGCTTGGATGCCGGAACCGGGTTGAAAAAGTGTAGGCCGATCACGTCGTTGTTTACGCTTCCTGCCAGCTCGGATACGGACAGGGAAGAGGTATTGGTGGCAATGACTGCCTCCGGAGCTGCCGCCGAAACGTTGGCGAATGCCTGCGTCTTGAGCTCCATGGACTCCGGGACTGCCTCGACTACCAGCGGGAATCCCGCGAAGTCGGCAGCCTCGGTGGACAGCGTCAGGCGCTGAGCCCACGATTCGAAGGTGCCGGAAGCGCCGCGATCCAGGGAACCCTGAATGGCCTTCTCCACGCGCTGGCGAGCGGCTGCGACGGCATCGTCGTTGATATCGACGACGTGGACCTGCGCACCCGCTGCCAGGAAGGCATGCGCGATGCCGGCACCCATGCGGCCGCCGCCTAGTACTCCAACTTTATTCGGGGTTTTCATCTTTATTTTTCCTTCTTGCGGTCGAGGAATGCTTGCATGCGGTCGAACTTGGCCTGAGACTCGAAGAGCACGGCCTGAGCGATGTTGTCTACTGAGGGGTGCGCGGAATCCGGCATGTCCATTAGCTGTTTAGTAATGCGCACGGCCAGCGGGTCGAGCGCGGCGATGCGCTCGGCTAGGGCCTTTGCGCCGTCGAGGAGCTCAGCGGGGGAGTGAACCTCGTTAATAAGGTGTGCCTCCAGCGCCTCTTCGCCGCTTAAGATGCGTCCTGCCAGCAGAATCTCCTTGGCGAGCGGCACACCGACCGTGTTCTTGAGCCGCCACAGCGCCCCGGCCGCGGCGATGATTCCCAGGTTGGCCTCCGGCTGGCCGAACTTGGCAAACGGGGTGGCTACCCGGAAATCCGCAGCGAGCGCCAGTTCCAGGCCGCCGCCTAGGGCATAGCCGTCGACGGCAGCGATGACGGGCATCGGCAGCTGGGCGATGCGGTGAAAAATGCCGGAGTTGATGCCGCGCAGGGCGTCGTCGCGGCGGCGCTCCCGCAGCTGGGCGATGTCCGCGCCCGAGGCGAAGATGCCGCGCGGGCCCTTGGAGGTTTCCACGGTGCAGCCGGTGATGATGAGAATCTGCGGTTCTTGTTCCAACTGCGCACAGAGTTCGTGCAGCTCAGCCACCATCTGCTCGTCGATGGCATTGCGCACTGTTGGGCGGTTCAGGCGGGCTAGAACAAAGCCTTCTTCTTGGGTTACTTCGATAGCGGTACTCATTTAGACCCTCTCGATCGCGATAGCGGTGCCCTGGCCCACGCCGACGCACATGGTGGCGACGCCGCGCTGCAAGCCTTCGGTCTCCAAGCGGTTGAGCAGGGTCAGCGTGATGCGCGAACCCGAGGAACCCAGTGGGTGGCCCAGAGCGATGGCGCCGCCCCACGCATTGACTTTGTCCTCGTCGAGCCCGAGCTCGCGGATGCATGCGAGGGACTGGGAGGCGAAGGCCTCGTTGAGCTCAACCGCGTCGAGGCCCTCAATGCTCCAGCCAGCGCGTTCAAGCACCTGGCGGGTAGCGGGCACAGGGCCGGTTCCCATGATCTCGGGCTTGACGCCGCGGGCGGAGTTCGCGACCACGCGGGCGCGAGCCTTAAGGCCGTACTTTTCAATCGCCGCAGAGGAGGCGACGATGACGCAGGAAGCGCCGTCGTTAAGCGAAGATGCGTTGCCGGCGGTGGTGACATCGCCGAGGCTGGTTACCGGGCGTAGCTTGGCGAGCTTTTCCAGGGAGGTCTCGGGGCGCGGCCCCTCGTCGGTATCGACGACGGTGACGTTGCCCTTGCGGTCGGTGACCTCGATGGCGACGATCTCGGAGGCGAACTTGCCGTCGGCGATAGCCTGAAGTGCGCGCTGGTGGGAGCGCAGGGCGAATGCGTCCGCGTCCTCGCGGGTGATGCCGTAGACGTTAGCTACCTCTTCGGCGGTCTCCGGCATGGAGTAGGTCATCTTTTCCTGCGCCAGGAACTTGGAGTTGGGGAAGCGCCAGCCGATGGAGGTGTCATAGACCTCGCCCGGTTTGGCAAAGGCCTTGGTGGGCTTTTCCATAACCCACGGCGCGCGCGACATGGACTCCACGCCACCTGCGACGATGATGTCGGCCTGGCCGGATTCCACGAGGGCGGTAGCCAGCGCAATCGAGGACATGCCCGAAGCACACAGGCGGTTGACGGTGATGCCCGGAACGGTGTCGGGGAAGCCAGCGAGCAGCCACGCCATGCGTGCTACGTTGCGGTTTTCCTCGCCGGCGCCGTTGGCGTTACCGATGATGACTTCATCCACCAAGGAGGGATCGATGCCCGCCTCATCCACAGTCTTCTTGATGGCGGTGGCGATGAGATCGTCGGGGCGCACGGAAGAAAGCGCGCCGCCGTAGCGGCCCACCGGCGCGCGGAAACCGGAGACGAGGTATGCGTTAGAGGTAGTCATTTATGCTCCTTTGAACTGCGGCTTGCGCTTTTCGTTGAAGGCATCAAAACCTTCGTAATAGTCTTCGGTCTCGCACAGCTTTCCTTGTGCGATGTTTTCTTGCTCCACGGAGTCCCACAATCCGGTGCCGTTGTCGCGGATGTCTTGGACGAGCTTGCGGCTGGCCATGAATGCCAAGGTGGCCCCTTGAGCCGCGCGCTTGGCGACGCCCCGGGTAAAGTCCAGCAGCTCCTCTGCCGGGAGTGCGCGGGAGAACAGGCCCGCGCGTACAGCCTCGGCGCCGCTGATGAGCTCACCGGTGATGATGAGGTCCATCGCGCGGTGCGGTCCGAGGCGCTCGACGAAGAGGTGGTGGCCCCCGGAGTCAAGGGTGGCGCCGAGGTTGGCAAAAGGAGAACCGAATTTGGCGTCTTCGGCGACATAGACAACGTCGCAGGCCAGCGCGATGCCTAGGCCTACGCCGAGGCAGGGGCCGTGGACTGCGGCAAAGGTTGGGGCGGGGAACTCGTCGAGCTGGCGCAGGACTGGGGTGACCTTGTTGGCTAGGAAGTCGGTTGCGTCATCTTCGCGCGGGTTTAGCCCCTTGATGTTGCGGCCGGCGCTAAAGCTCTTGCCCTCGCCGCGGACGATGAGTGCTTTGGGCTGCGCCTTGGCTGCGGCATCGAGGGCATCGGAAAGCTCTGCCAAATCCGCAATGCCTAGAGAATTCATGGCCTTAGGCTTGTTGAAGATGAGTTCTGCGACGCCGCTTTCAGCGTCCACCTGTAGTTCAATCATGCTGTGCCTTTATAAAGTAAGTAGTGGGTTTTAAGCGTCGAAGTTGAGGGAGACGTTTGGCGTGGTGGCGTGGGATTGGCAGGTCAGCACATAGCCGGCTGCCACTTCGTCGGCCTCGAGGGCGTAGTTTTCATCCATCTCCACTTCGCCTTCTGTGACCTTGGCGCGGCAGGTGCCGCACACGCCGCCGGCGCAGGCGAATGGGACATCGGAGCGCACGCGCAGAGCGGCGTTCAGGAGTGATTCGTGGGCGGAAACCGGGGAGGTAACCGAGCCGGAGAGGCCATCGAGCTGGAAGGTGATTTCGACGTTGTTGCCTTCTGGATCGGCTTCTACCCGGCGGCCAGACTGGTTCTGATTGCCCGTGGGCTTGCCGGTGGTAAAGAGCTCGTAGCGCACGTTCTTCTCGTCGACAGCGCGGCCGGAGAGCTCGTCGCGGACCAGCTGGACCAGTTCGAAGGGGCCGCACAGGAACCACTCGTCCACGTTCTCGGTGCGCACCACGTTATCGAGCAACGTCTGCAGCTTCTCGGCGTCGATGCGGCCGGAAAACAGCGGGTTGACGCGCTGCTCGCGGGAAAGCACGTGATGGACGGCGAAGCGGTTCGGGTACTTATCCTTCAAGTCACCGATCTCCTCGGCAAACATGACATCTCCGCCGCCCTTGTTGGCGAAGATGAGCTCGAAGGTGGTTTCCGGGGACTCCGCCAGCACGGTCTGAGCAATCGCCATGATTGGGGTGATGCCCGAACCCGCGGCAACGGCGACGAGGTGCGGATGGTCAAGCTTTTCCAGCTCCTCGCGCACGGCCTCTGGGTTATTAAGGCCGGTCAGGTGGGTCTTTGAGGTAAACGCGCCCTGCGGGTTCATCACGTCCATCTGGGTACCGGGCTCTAGCTCCTCGTTGGCCCAGGTAGAAAAGATGCCGCCGCGGTCGCGCTTGATGGCCACGCGGATGACGCCGTCGCGCGGCACATCGCAGATGGAATAGGAGCGACGCACTTCCTGGCCGTTGATCTCGGCACGCAGTGCCACGTACTGGCCGGGGATGTAGTTGTAGTCTTCCTGGAGTTCGGCGGGGACTGCGAAGGAAACCTCGACGGAGTCTTCGGTGAGCTTACGTACACCGGTCACGGTCAGGGTGTTGAACGTAGCCTTCTTCTTAGCGGGGATTGTGGTGGTCATTAGTGCACCTTGAAGTAGTCGAAAGGCTCTAGGCAGTCCAGGCAGTTATACAGTGCCTTGCAGGAAGTAGAGCCAAATTGGGCGAGCTTGCGGGTGCGGCGGGAGCCGCAGTGTGGGCATTCGATGGCAGGTGGGGGACCAAGGGTCAGCGGGATGGGTCCAGAGTTTGCCGCGCGGGACTTGCCGGTTGGCGGCGCGATGCCATAATCCTTGAGGTTCTTGCGGCCCAACTCGGTGATCCAGTCGGTGGTCCACGCCGGCTGCAGCACTAGGTCCACGCGGGCAGCGCTGTAGCCTGCCTGCCCCAGCGCTGCGGTGATATCCGCGGTGATGTGCTCCATGGCGGGGCAGCCCGAGTAGGTCGGAGTAATGGTTACCACTGCGACGTCGTCTTCTAGCTTCGCTGCGCGCAGAATCCCCAGGTCCGCAATCGAGATGACGGGAATCTCGGGGTCGGGGACTTGCGCGGCGACGTCCCATACCTGGGCGTCGGCAGGCGCTGCCGGGCGCAGGGGATGAGAGGTATCAGTGATGGTCACAGTGGTCAAACTCCTTACCAGGTAGCGCCCGGATGCTGGCGGGCGAGCGATTGCATCTCGGCGAGGATGTAGCCGCGGTACTCGGAAAAACCGCCGCCGCGCTGGCCGGAACGAGCCTGCTTTACCTGCGGGATATCCAGTTCGGCCTTGCCAAGGACGTGCGCGATGCGCTCGTCGAACTCAGCGCGCAGGGAGGAAGGCAGAACGGCAATCTCTTCGGCGGCGAGTTTCTCGTGCACCGGCAGATCCTCGAAGAGTTCGTCGAGGTAAGGCCACATGTAATTCAGGCCTGCCTGCACGCGGCGCTTGGATTCCTCGGTGCCCAGGCCAAGGCGGAGGATCCACTGATTGGCGTGGTCGACGTGGTACTCGACTTCCTTGATGGCTTTTGCCGCGATGGCCGCTAGCGTCTCATCCTTGGATGCCAGCAGGGCGGTGTAGAGACCGTACTGGTAGTAGGAAAAGAGCAGCTGGCGTGCGATGGTCTGGCCAAAGTCGCCGTTTTCCTGCTCCACGAGGCGGCAGGAACGGAATTGTTCTTCGTTGCGGAAGTAGGCGAGATCGTCCTCAGTTTTGTCATAAGCAGTACCCGCGTAGGTCAGAAGGAAGCGGGCATGGCCGATGAGGTCGAGTGCGATATTTCCGAGTGCGATGTCCTCTTCCATCTCTGGGGCGCGGGAGATCCACCAGCCCAGGCGCTGGGCGAGGATAAGGGCGTCGTCGCCAAGCGTTAGTGCGTAAGCAGCAACGTCTTCCGAGGCCACGGCGCCGGAAGCGGCGATGTCTTCTGCGGTAATGCCGTTACCCTGCGACTGCTTGGTCGCAGAATCGGCGCTAGCGAATCCACTCACAGGTGCGGCACCCCCTCGGACTTGTCGTAGTAGGTGGCGTGGCGGTAGCTCTTGCCCTGCGGGGACTCGAAGAAGCCGCCCTTGGAGTCAGGATCGGAAGAAGAAATTGCTTCGGTGGGAACTACCCACACGGAGGTGCCTTCGTTGCGGCGGGTGTATAGATCGCGCGCGTTACGCAGCGCCATGGTTGCGTCGGGCGCGTGCAAAGAACCAGCGTGGACGTGGGACAAGCCGCGGGAAGAGCGGACGAAGACTTCCCACATTGGCCATTGATTTTCAGACATGGGGTTTCCTTTGGTTGATGTGGAGCGGATTAGGCCGACAGGGCGGAGTCGACGTTGTGGTATTTCTCGGCATAAGCAGCTGCTGCCTCGCGGACCCAGGCGCCGTCGTCATGCGCTTGGCGACGTCGCTGCATACGCTGCACGTTGCACGGACCCTCGCCCTTGATGACGGACTTGAATTCGGCCCAGTCCAGCTCGCCGAAGTCGTAGTGGCCACGCTCCTCGTTCCACTTAAGGTCCGGGTCTTCGAAGTGGAGGCCTAGGGCCTCAGCCTGCGGGACGATCATGTCGACGAAGCGCTGGCGCAGTTCATCGTTGGAGAAACGCTTGATCTTCCACTCCATGGACTGCTTGGAGTTCGGGGAATCATCATCTGGTGGGCCGAACATTTGCAGGGCTGGGCCGTAGAAGCGGTTGATGGCCTCTTGCGCCATCTGCTTTTGCTCCTCGGTGCCGTGGGAGAGTTCGTAGAGGATCTCCCAGCCTTGGCGCTGGTGGAAGGATTCTTCCTTGCAGATGCGCACCATGGCGCGGCCGTATGGGGCATAGGAAGCGCGGCACAGTGGGACCTGGTTGCAGATTGCCGCACCGTCGACCAGCCAGCCGATTGCTCCGATGTCTGCCCAGGTGCGCGCCGGGTAGTTGAAGATGGAGGAGTACTTCGCCGTGCCATCAAGAAGCTGTTGTACCAGCTCATCGCGGGAGGTGCCGAGGGTCTCGGCGGCGGAGTAGAGGTAAAGGCCGTGGCCTGCCTCGTCCTGCACCTTGGCCATGAGGATTGCCTTGCGCTTAAGTGATGGTGCGCGGGTGATCCAGTTGGCTTCTGGCTGCATGCCGATGATCTCGGAGTGCGCGTGCTGGGAGATCTGGCGGGTCAGCGTCTTGCGATAGGCGGCCGGCATCCAGTCGGTGGGCTCAATGCGGGAATCTTCCGCAATGAGCTCGTCGAAGCGTGCTTCTGCCTCTGCGCTGGCGAGTGCGGAGTCAGTGGTAGTCATGGAGGAAATCCTTCTATCCGGATGGAGGAGTAAGCGGGGTATTACTTACTGAATGGTTGGTCAGTATATGGGAGATCTGTGACCTACGTCAACACATTTTGTGATGTGTCTCTAGTTTCTTGGGGGAGACTTCGTTACTTCTTGGCTGGCAGGACGCGGAAGGTTCCGCGGAACTCCGCGATGGGTTTGCCGTGGATGTTCAGCGAAACGTCGACGATTCCGTTGCGTCCCCAAGTCTCGCGCGTGATGGCTACGCCACTGACGACGTCGCCCTCGAAAGCGGGGGCGATGTAGTGAATGGAGTTGTGGGCAGCGACGGCGACTTCGCCGGGGGAGTTGCACGCGCCGGCAAAAAGTGAATCGGCAAAGGTGTAGAGAAAACCGCCCTGTGCTGTGCCGTGGCCGTTGCACATCTCTGGGCGGATGGTGAATTGGCCTTCGCAGTGTCCAAGTTCGAGCTTGGTAATCTCCGCGCCGATGTGCGCGGTGGCTTTATCGCTTTCAAACATGGCGCGGACGTGGGCGAATTCTTCAGATTCGGCCACGCCGGGGCGCAGGATCTGGCTCATGGATGCTCCTAGTTAGCTGGAGATCTAGAGCAAGCACTCGATGAGAAATGGGGGTGTGGTGATTGGAGAGTCTAACCATTTTTTGGCCGTTCTGCTTGAATGGGGACCGTGGTTGAAGTAAATGTTGGTGCCGGGCGGGGTCGCCCGGGCTATTCCCGTGATGATGTAATTAGCGCGGCTGTGCGCGCTTTTAATGCCCGTGGATATGACGCGACATCGATGGGGCATGTTGCGCACGAGCTGGGAATTACAAAGTCGGCGCTTTATCACCACATCTCTTCAAAAGAGGAGATTTTGGAGCTGACGGTTGCCCGCGCGCTCAGCGAGCTTGAGGCCGTGGTTGCCGAGGTTAAAGATTCGGACTTGGCTTCCGGGGAGCGTGTGCGCTGCCTGGTGGAGGGGTCCATTCATGTGCTGTGTGTAGACCCGCAGTCGGTGTCTTTGCTGCTGCGGCTGCGTGGCAACTCGGAGGTTGAGTCCCGCGCTTTGGAGCGACGTCGTAAGCTAACCCGCTCAGTTATCCCGCTCGTGCGCGATGCTCAGGAGGATGGCGCAATCAGGTCTGACCTGGACGCTGCGATCTTGACTCGCATGGTCTTTGGCATGGTCAACTCAGTGGCGGAGTGGTACAACCCGGGCGGCAAGCTGGAGGCGGAGGAAGTCGCCGATGCTGTGGTGGGCTTGTTGTTTGGTGGCCTGAGGGGCTAGAAGTTTTGGGGTGCTGCGGGGGTAGCTCGACTGGGGAGAATCTGTGAGAGAAAAATTCTAGGCCTTAGCTGCGTTTTCCCAACGGGAAATGTGCCCTGGGTCATGAAACTTTTTTAATTGTGTTGTAACTCACGTACAGGCCTTGTATTGTACCTCACATGATTTACCTGAACGAACGGTAGGTCATGAATTCGCCGAGGTTAATATTCCTCGGCTTAACCCAAGCAAGACAGTTAAATATCTCGAGCAGCGCTTTCGAGGGAATGCGGGTGTGGACCTCAATTCTCCCGAGTCGAAAGGCAACAACGTGACCGCAACGTTTGACATCTTTTCCGATCACCACGGCCCGCAGATGGGCATTGAGTATGCTTCCCGCGACGAAATCATCGCGTTACAGACGCAGCGCGCAAAGAACGAGCTGCGCCACGCGTACTACAACGTCCCTCATTACCGCCGTGCGTTTGATGAATTGGGCGTCCACCCCGATGACTTCAAGGAGCTGGCAGACTTTGCCAAGTTCCCGTTCACTGATAAAGAGACGCTGCGCTCCGAGTATCCGTTCGGAATGTTTGCTGTAAACCAGAGCCAGATCTCCCGTATCCACGCGTCCTCCGGCACTACCGGCCGCCCAACCGTGGTGGGGTATACCCAAAATGACGTGAGGATCTGGGCTGAACTCGTGGCTCGTTCCCTGCGTGCCGGTGGCCTGCGCCCAAGCGATAAGGTGCAGATCACCTTCGGCTACGGCCTATTCACCGGTGGTCTTGGCGCTCACTACGGCGTCGAGGAGCTGGGCGCGACCGCAATCCCAACCTCTGGTGGTCAAACCGAGCGCCAGATTCAGATCATGCAGGACTTCCAGCCGGATGCCATCCTTGGCACCCCGTCCTACATGCTTAACCTTTTGGATCGTATGCGTAAAGACGGCATCGACCCGCGTGAAACCTCGCTTCGAGCTGGCGTCTTCGGCGCCGAGCCGTGGACTGAGGGCATGCGTCGCGAGCTCGAAGAAGGCTTTGGCATCACGGCCACCGATATTTATGGCCTCTCTGAGGTCATGGGTCCTGGTGTTGCGCAAGAATGCGTGGAAACCAAGGACGGTCTGACCGTCTGGGAGGATCACTTCTACCCAGAGATCATTGACCCAGAAACCCTGCAGCCGGTGCCTGATGGAGAATACGGCGAGCTCGTGATTTCTTCCTTGACCAAGGAAGCATTCCCGATCATCCGTTACCGTACGCACGACATCACTCGCCTGCTGCCGGGAACAGCGCGTTCCATGCGCCGCATCGACCGAATTTCGGCTCGAAACGACGACATGATCATTCTGCGCGGCGTGAACTGTTTCCCATCCCAGTTTGAGGAAATCATCACTGAGGATTCCAACCTGCGCCCGCGCTACCAATGCATCCTGTCGAAGAAGGGGCGCATGGATCACCTGACGCTGGTTGTTGAACATGCAACAGACGTTGCCCAGTCTGATATCGAAGCATCGGGTGATTGGCTCAAGAAGCAGATCAAGAACCGCATCGGTATCTCCGTCGGCGTCGATGTGGTTGACCACGTTGACTGCGGTGAGGGCAAGGCAAAGCGCATCGTCGATAACCGCGATAAGTAATCGCCCTTATCCATCTGCTTTTGCACCCATAGAGAGAGTCACCCTATGTCTGCACCTGTAATTGAACGTAGCCAACCGGCAACTGGAATCACTCGCGAGCACAAGCGCGTGCTCGCCGGCTCCATGGTCGGAACCACCATCGAATGGTTCGACTTCTTTATCTACGCCCAAGCTGCGGGTCTTATTTTCGCCACGCAGTACTTTGACCCAGTCTCGAATGAAAACGCCTCGCTCGCGCAGATCATTTCCTGGGCTTCATTGGGTATCTCATTCCTGTTCCGCCCGCTGGGTGCTATCATCGCAGGTCACTTGGGTGACCGGCTGGGCCGCAAGCCAGTTCTTGTCATCACTCTGATTGGCATGGGGCTAGCCACCATGCTCATGGGTGTCTTGCCCAACTATTCTGCAATCGGCATGGCCGCCCCAATCCTGTTGGTGGCGCTGCGCGTGCTGCAGGGGCTTTCTGCTGGCGGCGAGTGGGGCGGTGCGGCAATGCTCGCCGTGGAACACGCGCCACGCGGCCACCGCGGCCTCTTCGGCGCCTTCCCGCAGGTGGGAGTTCCGCTCGGAATGTTCCTGGCCACCATCTTCATGCTTTTGCTTTCCGCGGTCTTGACGCAGGAGCAGTTCCTGGCATGGGGCTGGCGTATCCCCTTCCTGTCCTCCGTTGTCCTGATTCTTCTGGGCTACTTCATCCGCCGCGCGGTGGAAGAGTCTCCAGCATTCGCTGAGCTGCAGGATCTTCAGAAGAAGGAATCTGCCCCCTTGGCGGTCCTGTTCAAGAGCCACACCGGTACCGTCATTAAGTGCGCGCTCATCTTCGCAGCTAACAACGCTGTGGGCTACTTTGTCATCGCCTACTTCACCTCTTATGGCACCAAGGTAGTGGGCTACGAGCGCACCGACGCCCTGCTAGTCGCGCTCATTGCATCCATCGGTTGGTTCGCAGGCACCCTCTACTTCGGCCACCTGTCGGACAAGGTGGGCCGCAAGCGCACCTTTATCGTGGGCTACATTGCGTTGGCTGCGTGGTCCATTCCGTCCTGGATGGCTGTTGACTCCGGCAATCTTGCCTTCTTCGGTGGTGCGGTTCTCATCCTGGCGACCATGCTGGGTGCCACCTATGGTCCCCAGTCCGCGCTCTACGCGGAGATGTTCCCAGTGAAGGTGCGCCTCTCGGGTGTTTCAATCGGCTACGCGTTTGGCTCCATCATCGGTGGTGCTTTCGCCCCGATGATCGCGGAGATGCTCTTCACTGAGTTCAAGACCTCCATGGCTATCGCTACCTACGCGATTGTCATCTCCGCCATCTCTCTCATCGGCGTTCTCATGGTGCCAAAGGGCATTCAGGACCGCGACCTGCACGTTTAGAAGTATCTGACTTCTAAACTAGGCGCATAAGTGCGAAGAGCCTGCCTGGGCGGCCAAGGCGCAGAACTGTAGCTGGGCGTTGGCCACTGAATCTTCGGCTCCGCGGATTGCCTGGCGGGCTGGGTCGTGGAACTGCACCGGCACGAAGTTGAGGATTTGCTGCTCCAGCGGGGAAGGCTGGCGGCCCGAATTGCGGATGCCGTCAGCGGTGATGCGAACGGCACCCAAGATGTCGCCGGTGAGCTGGGAGGCCGCGCCATAAGTATTCGCGGCGATGGTAAAACCATTGCCAAAGGAGGCGGTGGCATGGACGTTGCGGTTATCGTCCCAGCCGAACTTCGTGCCCACAACACCCGGCACGCGTGAGGTGCCAAAGTCTTGCTTATAGCCGTCAGCGGCAACGGGGGAAGCGGTGCGCATGCCATTGATAATTGGCGTGGCTAGTGGGTCGCCCACAATCGCGGAGGTAAAGCGCGCAAGGTCCTCAGTAGAGGTAGTGGTGTTGCCCCAGAATCCAGGGTAGTGGGTCTCATGCAGGCCAAACTGGCCGATGACCTCAGGGATTGCCTGCGGGTAGCGGCGGTCCAAGTCTGTGGCCGTGCCGTCCTCGCTCAAACGAATCATGTTCTCCACGCGGGCTTTGTCCGCCGGAGCACCGTGCTGCAGCACCCAAT
Organism: Corynebacterium sp. HMSC08C04; assembly: GCF_001807495.1. Lineage (NCBI taxonomy): Bacteria > Bacillati > Actinomycetota > Actinomycetes > Mycobacteriales > Corynebacteriaceae > Corynebacterium > Corynebacterium sp. HMSC08C04. The sequence goes on from NZ_KV789202.1 coordinate 280,738, forward strand.
AGGCCAAGTAGAGCTTGACCAAGGAAAGCGCCGGGCGAGATTCGTGGGAATTAGCAGTAGAGACTACTGCGCCATTGCTGTAGCGCAGCGTGACCTGAGTACGCCCGGGCACAGCGTTAGGGTCGATGGTGATGCCAGCCTGGGCAACGGGCGTGACGAGGCCGGCGGCGAGGGTGCCAACCAGCGCGGCAGCAGAGATAGAGAGACGGGAACGCATAGGAAAATAGTAACAGCGCTGGGAAAACTAATCGTCCCCAGCGCTGCTAAATAGTTTGTCTAGATTTCTACGATCGTGCGGCCATGGTGGGTGCCGGCGAGCAGCTCCTTGGCGGCGTCTGCGACATCGTCGAGCGCAACGGTGCTGGAAATAGAATGCAGCATCTCAAGATCAAGGTGTTCGTCCAGCAGCTTCCAGGCGTCCTCGCGGACCTTGAGCGGTGCGTCAACGGAGTTGCCGCCTGCCAGGACGATGCCGCGCAGGATGAATGGCAGTACCGAAGCCGGGAGGTCAGGACCAGCGGCCATGCCGGTTGCTGCTACGACGCCGCCCCACTTGATCTGCGCCAAGACGTTGGCCAGGACGGTGGAGCCAGCGGTGTCTACCGCGCCGTCGTAAAGCGCCTTCTGCAGCGGACGGCCGGTCTCCGAGAGTGCGGAACGATCAATGATGTGGTCTGCGCCCAGGGCCTGCAAGTACTCGCTTTCGCTATCAACGCGGCCGGTAACGGCGGTGACCTCGAAGCCCAGGGACTTGAGCAATTGGACGGCGATGGAGCCCACGCCGCCCGTGGCGCCAGTGACCAGCACATGGCCCTCGCGCGTGCCGTGGGTGAGCAGCTGGTTGACGCAGATGGCGGCGGTGTAGCCCGCGGTGCCGATTGCGGCGGCGTCGGCAGCAGTGAAGCGCTCCGGAACCACGAGGGTGGCATTGGCATTCGCACGCTGCTTAGTGGTGTAGCCGCCGTGGCGGAATTCTCCCAGGCCGTCGCCGAAAGCGGCCACCAGGGCGCCCTCAGGTAGACGTTCATCGTTTGACTCCGCAACGGTGCCCACGACGTCGATGCCCGGCACCAGCGGGTTGATGCGCATGACGCCCTTGTTACCGTCGAGTGCCATTGCATCCTTGTAGTTCAACGAAGAATGGGAAACGTTAACCAGTACGTCGCCCTCGGCCAGAATCGGCTCATCCTCGAAAGCGTGAGAGATGGAACCGTCTTCGTTTCGCGTGACTTTGAGTGTGCTCATGCCCACGATGGTACGCCCATTATGAATCAGTGTTTTGCCAGCGAAGTACACGGCAAAAGTACAGCTTTTGTTGTTAGATTCTCGGACATGCTCGTTACCGAACAAACCACTCATTCGCGCAGCCGTATTCCGGCGGCCCCGCGCCGCCACCAAACGCTGCGCCGTGACTCACTTCTAGTCACGGCGCTCGTGCTGCTCGTTGTTGGTGTGGCGACGTTGGGTAAATCCTTCATTGAGATCCCCGGCGTGGTCAATGCCTCCGCGCATGCGGTGCGAAGCTTAGATCTGCAAATGTTCAACGGTTTTGATCATCCGACCATCTGGTACGGGCCTTGGACCAACACCATCGGCAATTTCTTGTTGTTTATGCCACTCGGCGCAAGCCTTATCGTGATGGGCCAGAATCTGCGCCGCGTGCGCTTTGGCCTCGGCGGAACCATCCTGGCCGGCTTGGCGCTGAGCTTGAGCATCGAAACCCTCCAGTACCTCTTCGCCCTCGGCTTCAGCGACGTTGATGACCTTGTGTTCAACACTTTGGGCACCGCCGTGGCGGCCTTCTTCATGTCACGCGTCAGCAAGGAAAAACAGTCCAAGGTGTTGCACCGGATTGGGTTTATGGCTGCCACCGCGCTGACCGTTTTGGGCTGTGCGATTGCCACGGGGATCATCGCTTAAGCAGCGCTCAATCAATCCGGCCTTTAATAAAAGAAGCAACGTCTGCCGCCGCCTGCTTGGCAAAGGGGCTAACACCCGTGATGGTGGCTGAGCCCGGGCCAGTCCAGGTGCCGTATCCCACGAGGAAGAGCCCCGGGACGGTGGGCTGGCGGTCTACCAGTAGGCGGGAGATGGGGCGAAGTGCGGGCCGGAAGCCGGTGGCCCAAATCAGGTGATCCGCGTCGATGTCGTCGAGGGAATCCGGCATCGGGGTGGCGCGCAGGAGCCCTTCATCACGCGCCTTGAGCACCGGCGGGACCATGACGATATCGCCCAGGTTCGTATCCGCGCCGGGGTCAGGCTCGCCGCGATTGATGGCGTTGAGACGCTCGCGGTTGCGCCGGAAGAGCACGCGTCCGTCGACGTCGTCAGGCATCCAGCGCGGCTCGCCCCTCGTTAGCCAGGTCGTGGAAATGCCTTCAAGCAGCAGATCTGCCGCGATCTGTGCGCCGGAATTGGCCGCGCCCACCACTGCCACGCGGGAGCCGCTGAACTCCGCAACGCCGGGATAGATGGCCGAATGCCATTGTGTCCCCGCGAACTTACCGGGGTAGTACGGGATGAAGGGCGCACGCCAGGTACCAGTGGCCGCCACCACGGTGCGGGCCAGCAAGCGTTCCGTGCTCGAGTAGACGTGGAAGAACTCGCCATCGTGCTCCACGGACTCAACCATGAAGGGGCGTCGCACCGGCAGCTCATAGCGCTCCTCGTAGCGAGTTAGATAATCCACCACGTGGCTCGCCGGCGGGAAACCTTCATAAAAAGGCATGGGCCAGCCCGGTAGGTTGGAGGCGCTCGTGGTGCTAAACAATGTCAGCGAGGGCCAGGTGTGCAGCCACGCACCACCGGGGCGCGATTCCGCATCCAAGATGGCGAAGTTCAAGCCCTTTCTGCGCAGGTAGTAGGCCGTGGCCAGCCCTGCTTGGCCGCCGCCTAAAACGAGGCAATCATAAACCTGCGCGGACACTTAAATGAGCTTCCTTTCCCGGGCCACGGTGACAGCCGCTGTGCGGGTATCCACGCCCAGCTTCTGATAGATGTGAATCAAGTGCGTCTTCACTGTAGCTTCCGAGATAAACAGGCGCTGGGCAAGCTCCTTATTCGATTTGCCCGTGGCCAGGGCTTCTAGGATCTCCAGCTCGCGGCCGGAAAGCGCCACCTCGGGGCGGGTGATGCGCTCGGCCAAAAGTGCTGCCACCTCGGGTGCCAGGGTGCGTTTGCCGGCGGCCGTGGCCAGGACGGCGTCGTGAAGCGCCTGCTCCGGCGCATCCTTTAGGAGATAGCCCAGGGCGCCTGCCTCCACGGCGGAAACGATGTCGGATTGGGTGTCATAGGTGGTGAGGATGAGCACCGGCGGGCCGCCAGCCTGGGCGAGCTGGGAAGTGGCCGCAATGCCATCGGTGCCGGGCATCTGGATATCGCAAATGACCACGTCAACATGTGGAGCATCGGGAGCTGCAAGCTTGGCGACGTCCGCCCCATCCGCGCCTTCTAGCACCACATCGATGTCGGGGAAAGCGTTCAAAATGGCCCGCAGGCCGGCGCGCACCACGGGATGATCATCGATGAGCATGACGTTAAGCATCCTGGTCCTCCACTTTTTGCGGCATACGGATAGCAAGGGCGGTTCCCTCGCCCGGGGAAGATTCCACCGTGAGCGTACCGCCGTGGCTTTCCACGCGCTGGCGCAGGCCCCGCAGCCCGAAGCCACCCTGCGAAGGTGAAGCAGGGTCCATGCCTTCTCCGTCGTCGACAATGTCGAGCGTGGTCTCGCCTTCAAAACAGCCTAAAGTGACCACCGCGCGCCGGGCGCCAGAATGCTTGAGCATGTTGTTGAGCCCTTCCTGTGCGGCGCGCAGCAGGTCCTGATGGTGCGCTTCGGGCACCGTGCATTCTCCCGAAACAACCAGGTCGATGACGGTATTTTTACCCAGCGCCGCGGCTTGCGCGGCAGCCGAATCCACTACCTGCTGGAGGGCCTCCTCCAAGGAGGCGGCGGGAGATGCTAGCTCGCTGACGAAGCGGCGGGCCTCGCTTAAGTTCTCGCTGGCCACCTTTTCAATCAGCGCCAGCGTCTCTGGGGAAGGATCTTTTTGAGCCGCGCGCGAGAGCAGAACGATGGAGGAAAGGCCCTGGGCCACGGTGTCGTGGATTTCCCGGGAGAGCCGTTCGCGCTCTTCCAGGCGGCCTGCTTGGTGCTCGCTCGCGGCAAGTTCGGCCTGGGTGGCGCGCAGCTGCCGGGCTACCTCCGCGTGGTGCGCCGCCTCAGCCTGCACCATGCGCCCGGCATGGAAGGTGCCGATGGCAAAGGCCGTGCCGATGAAGGGGCCGATGGCCGCCGCGATGGTCCATTCCGCCGGATGCTGCCAGGCGGGCAGGAAGGCCGCCAGCGCCCATAACAATCCGCTGCAGGCGATGCCCGGCCAGCGGGGAAGCGAGCTTAGAAAAGCAAAGACCAGCGGGAACTCCAGCCACATGAAGTCCTGGGCATGCACCATGAGCCCGCACCACAGCACGCACAGCCCTACTAGCCACAGGGCGCGGGGGAGTGCGCGCCGCAGTGCGTAGACCACGGCCAATGCGACTGCCAGACCAAGGGCGCGGGCATCGAGGCGCCCGTCGAGCCCGGCGCGCAGCAGGCCGAATAGCAACAAAAACGCGAACATCACGTGTAGCCCGGCGCGCCAGGGGCTCAGGCGCTTATGGAAGGTCAGCGGGGAGCGCTGTTTCACGTCATTCACAGCCTTTTACCCTAACCCTCAGGCGGGACACGGGGAATCAACCAGTTGGTTGACTCGAAGTTCAACTAGCGGCCCGATTACTAATCCGCGCGCGGTAGCGATGCTTGAAGCTATGTTTCTTGCACTTAGAGAATTGCGCGCAGCCCGCGGGCGCTTTGCGCTGATTGGGTTGGTAGTCGCGCTCATTACCTTGCTTTTGGTCATGCTCTCTGGACTCACGGAGGGCCTTAGCAAACAAAACACCTCGGCTTTGGAGGCCTTGGGGCATGAGTATGAGCAGGCGAGCTTTAGCACCCAGAAGCCAACTTTTACGGAGTCAGAGATTTACGAGGACGATGTGGTGCCTGGCAGCGCGCCTTTGGGTACCGCGCAGACCAAGGTGGAGGGCTTCGGTGGCGTGGCCGTGCTGGGTCTGCCGGCGGGCGAGCCTATTCCGGGTACCAAGCAGCAGGTGCCGGCCACGGGAGTGGTGGCCTCGCAAGCGATTACGCAGGGAAATTCCGTGGTGATTGGGGATGAGACCTATGCCGTTCGCGGCACCGTGCCGGATCTGTACTATTCCCACTCGCCGGTGCTGTGGGTTTCCACGCAGACCTGGGCGCAGTTGAGCCACGCGCCTTCCGACGTCGTGGGTACCGCCCTCCTGCACGCGAACAGCATTGCCACCGGGCTTCCCACGTCCGTCAGCATGCGCGAGGCCTTAAGCGGCCTGCCCGCCTACACCTCGGAGCGCGGCTCGCTTTTGACCATGCAGGGCTTCCTGTATGCAATCTCGGCGCTCGTGATGGTGGCTTTCTTGAGCATCTGGACCATGCAACGCACCCGCGATCTTTCGATTCTGCGTGCGCTGGGGGCGCGGACGCGCTACCTGCTTGGCGACGCCCTGGCACAATCCGCACTCATCCTCGCCCTCGGAGTTGGTGTGGGCGCCGCAGTGGGCTGGGGCCTGGGCGCGCTCGCGCAATCGACGGTGCCTTTTGTGCTCTCGGCGCGCACGATTGCTGCCCCGGCCGCTGTCATGTGGGTACTCGGCATGCTGGGCGCGGTGCTGGCCACCCGCCGAATCAGCAAAATCAACCCTTTGGATGCGTTGGGAGGACAAGGCTAATGCTAGAGATTGAAAACGTGACGGTCACCTTCCCCGATGGCCGCGAGCGCGTGGTGGCGCTGGATGACGTCAGCCTGGCCATCAAGCCGGGCCAGCTCATGGCCGTCGTCGGCGAATCCGGCTCCGGCAAGTCCACCTTGCTCTCCGTGGCTGCTGGGCTAATCGAGCCCGATAGTGGTCGCGTGCGGGTAAGCGGTGAGCGCGGCATCATCTTCCAACAATCCAACTTGGTCAGCTCGCTCAATGCCCTGGATCAACTTCTCATTGTGGACCATATGGCAGGCCGAAAACCTCGCCGTGAAAAGGCGCGGGAGTTGCTTGAGTATGTAGGCCTGCCCGGGATGGAGGCTCGCCGCATCACCCAGCTTTCTGGCGGTCAGCGCCAGCGCATCAATATCGCGCGTGCCTTGATGGCCGACCCCGAGGTGCTGCTCGCGGATGAGCCGACAGCGGCGCTGGATTCTGCGCTCTCGCGCGACGTCGCCAAGCTGCTGCGTGACATCACCGATGAACAACAGACCGCAACGATGCTTGTAACCCATGACCGCAGCCTGCTGGATTTTGCGGACAATGTGGTCACTGTCAAGGACGGAAAATTGGTGTCCGGTAACTAAAGTCCTGCAAGCGGGCGCAAACGGAGTATTCTGTTTTCCCGTTATGCCGAAAAAGAATCCGCGAGTGCGCGTCACGCCCACCACCTATCCCCGCATGGCGCAATGGACCGGAGTGCATTACACGATGCTTTCTGTGACCATTGCCGCATGCGGTGTATTCATCGTGGCTGCACGACGCATCCGGGGCACTACCAAGGAGACCTTCTATCGGCAGATGACTGGCTGGGTGATGCTGGTGCTCGGTACGGCATGGACCATCGTCTCCCTGGACCCTTCGCAATTCGACATCCGTGAATCTCTGCCGCTGCACCTGTGCGATATTCTGCGCCCAGTGTTGGCGCTCGGTCTGATTACGGGCAATGAGCATGCGCTGACGCTGACCTATTACTGGGGCATCATCTTGAACCCGCAGGCGATTATCACCCCAGATGTTATTTATTACTTCGATCCGCGCTGGCTGCGCTTTGCCACCTATTGGTTCTTCCACATCACCGCACTGGCCATTCCGCTGGCGTTGACCTTCGGCTTGGGCTACCGCCCGACGTGGAAGGGTTACCGCTTTGCGGTGGGAGTAACCCCGGTGTGGATGGCCAGCGTCATGGCGGTCAACGCCCGCACAGATGGCAACTATGGATTCTTAAACCACGCGCCGGGCAGCCCCTCCATCATCAACCTGCTGGGGCCGTGGCCGTGGTACATCCTCGCCGAGATCGGCGCCGTGGCAGGTGCCTGGGCTGCGATGACGTGGCCGTGGGAAACCCGTAGGCTGCGCCGCGGCACGGTGGCTGCCGGTGCCAAGGGGCTGTTGCGCCGCTCCGTGCGCGCCGTGGCAAATAGGCTTTAGCGAGCCATACGCAAAAGCTTGGCGACGGCCCGCGGGATCGCCCCGGCAATCTGCGAAGCCGAGCAGATGGCATAGCCGTCGGGGGTTTCGGCAGCTACTGCCGCAGCGTGGGCCTGAATGGCGCCGGCGTGGAGGACTTCTGTGATTATCTCGGTGAGCGTCGTGCGGCCTACCTGTGCTCTGTCCTCAAGATGTAGCTGCGCCAGCACGGTGCCGAGGATGCCCGCGAGCACGTCGCCTGAACCAGGGGTCGCGGCATAGGAATGGCCTGCATTGTAGGCATAAATGGGTTGGCCGGGTGCGGTAACCAGGGTATTTCTTCCCTTGAGCAGCACGATGCAGCCCAGTGCCGTGGCGAGCTCCTGCAGTGGCGCTGCTTTGCCTGATGACAGGTCGAGGTCCTTGTTGAAGGTCGCCTCGTAAAGCTCGGTGAACTCGCCCAGGTGAGGGGTGAGAACCGTGACGGGCAGGCTTCCTAGGCGGGCGCGCAACTCGGGGTGACGGGCAAGGAGTCGCAGCGCATCGGCATCGATGACGGCCGGGATGAACCCATCGAGTACCTCCGCGAGCTCCGCTTGGGCCGCAGCGTCAGTGCCGCGTCCTGGGCCCACGACGATGGCCTGGGCGTGACCTGCTGAGTCAAGATTTGGGTGAACCACGAGTTCCGGCAGGAGCGAGGTGATGGAGCGGTCTCCGATAAAGCGCACCATGGCCGGGCTGGTGCGCACTGCCGCGGTGGCTGTCAAGATGCCAGCTCCGGGATAGGTGTCGCTTCCGGCGGCAATAGTGACCACGCCACCGGAATATTTATCGGAGGAAATTCCTGGGGTGGGATCAACGATTGGTCCGGTACAGCCAACCGGGCGCGGGTGCGTGGCGATGCCGTGGGCGGTCTCGATGTTGCCGGGGCGCCACGCATATGTGGATTCCAGGGTGGGCTCGTTGGCGATGTGCCCGGCCGGTTGCGCGAGCGATTCGAGCATCGCGCTAAACGATGTCACGCCGGGCAGCGTTAAGTCCGCCAGCACTACTTGGCCGCACTCGGCTGCAAGCACATGACCCATGCGTGTCCAACCGAAAGTTACGGTGACGTCAGCATGCACGGCGCCTTTGCGGGCGGCTACGCCAGTGTCCGCATTAATGCCAGTGGGCATATCGACTGCTAGAACCGGAATGCCTGCTGCCTGCTCGTAGGCCTCCAGCGCTTGGCCGCTGAGCCCGCGTCCGGAACCGAGACCAGCCACGGCGTCGATAAGCAAGCTCGTGTCATCGGGCAGGTAAGCGGTGGAATTAGGAGTGGACCCACTTTTTAGAACCTCTCCGCCGGCTTCCTCGAAAGCAGCAAGGGCGGCTGCGTGGCAGGTCTCGGGGACGAGTGCTGTGACGGCGTGCCCCTGCTGAGCGAGAAGAGCGCCGGCGAAAAGGCCGTCGCCGCCGTTGCCACCGCTGCCTGCCAGAATCATCACGTGGCCTGGGTGCGCGGCGAGCATTACCGCGGCGGCATCGGCCACCGCGTGGGCGGCTAATTGCATGAGCTGGTCTGGATAGCTCTGCTGGGCGAGCAGGCGCTCCTCGGCAGCGCGGACGGCGTCGACGGAAAAGGCATATCGCATGCCGTCCAAAATACCCCCTGTTTAGGCTGGAGCGTTCTGGCAGGTAGGGCACCAGAACAGGTTCCTGCCTTCGAGCTTCTTTTCTGCGATGGGCTCGCCGCAGATATAACAAGGCATGCCGGCGCGGCGGTAGACATAAACCTCGCCGCCGTGGTCATCCTTGCGTGGCGCGCGGCCCATGGCCTCTGGCGTGTGCTCCGGGCGGACCGTGTCGATGCGGGCGGTGGGCACGCCGGCGCGCATGAGTTCTACCAGGTCCTCCCAGATGACATCGAATTCGTGGCGGTCCAGTTCATTGCCGGCAATAAAAGGTGAGATGTTCTGGCGGAATAAAACCTCGGCGCGATAGATGTTGCCGACTCCGGCAAAGAGATGCTGATCCATCAGCAAGGAGCCGATGCTGCGGCTCGACCTGTGCACCCGCGGCCAAAGGTCGGCCGGTGATGCGTCCTCGCGGATGGGGTCCTGGCCAATCTTGGCGAGCACGACGTCATACTCAGCATCCGTAATGAGCCGGCACCACTGCGGCCCGCGGAGGTTGGCAGCTAGGTCATCGCTTTCGACGCGCAGGCGAATCTGGCCCCAGACATCGTCCAAAGGCTCAAAGCGCAAGCTGCCGATCAACCCGAGGTGAATATAGATGATGTGCTCTGGCGCATCGGCGGAAAAGTGCATAAAGAGGTGCTTGCCGCGCGCTTCGGCGAAATCGAGCTGCGTCCCATCGAGCATGGCTGCTTCCGCCGCAAAGCGGCCTTGCGGACTCGTGACGCGCAGCGGCCCACCCCGGAATTCACGGTTGAGGCGCTGTGCAAGGTGATGGATGATGTGGCCTTCGGGCATGGGGATAAGTCTATTGCATGTGCTGCGAAGAAAACCTAAGGATAAAACGGACATTATTCCCGTTTGGAATGTGGGATTGAAGTGCGAAGATGAGATTTAAACGTTCATTTCCCGCTTTAAAGGTCTAGTTCAAATAGGTGAAAGTTAACATAATAAACATTTATCCAATTTGTTTCTTAGACTATATCGCGACCATATTTAATAAAGATCGACCCAAACATACGGTGACCCGTTTCACATTTATTTTTCTTCCGGGTTAATTGGACTAGAAAGTGCCAGCACATGGCGCTAACTTTTTATAAAGTTAGGATTGGTTGATGAATTTCTTTATCAGATTTTTGTCCGATTGGCTTTGAAAACGTTGACTTTGAAACCGCCGTTGATATGCTTCGCATGGATGTATCTACTGGTGAGTGATAGATCCAACCGCTGCGCATGTAGGGGTGCGCGGCGGCTATAGTCAGGTGGGTGGGACTGCCTGGCTATAGAGGGTGAGGGCTTGTTCCACACCCTTAGAGAGACAGGTAACGCCTGGGCCCATCCTTTCCAGGGCCCAGGCGTTACTCGTATGTTTTAGCCGGCGTCGTCAGTGCGGTTTCTTGCGGTGTGATGCCGTGGCAGGGCGTATGAGTAAACACAGTTCTTTCGAGTAAAATCCAATCCAAAAGATCCAGCCCGGTTGCGGGGATTGTCTATGGCGGAAGGCCTTTAAATGACGCGTTTGCTTGGTTTTGACCGTGAGAAGTACATCGAGATGCAGTCGGAGCACATTCATGCACGGCGCGGAGAAATCGGTGGCAAACTCTACTTGGAGATGGGCGGCAAGCTCTTTGATGACATGCACGCCTCCCGCGTGCTGCCGGGCTTTACTCCAGACAACAAGATCGCCATGCTTGAGCGCATCAAAGACGATGTCGAGATTCTCATCTGCATCAACGCCAAGGACATTGAGCGCCAGAAGATGCGCGCTGACCTCGGAATCCTCTACGAAGATGACGTTTTGCGCTTGGTCGACGTCTTCCGTGGCCGTGGCTTCCTAGTAAACAACATCGTTATGACCCAGCTGGAAGATGGCAACAGCCAAGCTGAGGCCTTCATTGACCGCCTGGAGCGCCTTGGCCTGAGCGTTGCACGTCACCGCGTTATCCCGGGATACCCTTCGAATACAGACCTCATCGTTTCTGAGGAAGGCCTTGGCCGGAACGAGTACGCGGAAACCACGCGTGACCTGGTTGTCGTCACTGCGCCGGGTCCAGGCTCAGGCAAGCTGGCGACCGCCCTATCGCAGGTCTACCACGAGCACCAGCGCGGTGTGCAGGCTGGATACGCCAAGTTTGAGACCTTCCCTATCTGGAACCTGCCGCTCGATCACCCAGTGAACCTGGCTTACGAGGCCGCAACCGTTGACCTCAACGACGCAAACGTCATCGACCACTTCCACTTAAGTGCCTACGGCGAGTCCACGGTGAACTACAACCGCGATGTCGAGGCCTTCCCGCTGCTCAAGACCCTCCTGGAGAAGCTGACCGGCAACACCCCGTACCAGTCCCCGACGGACATGGGCGTCAACATGGCTGGCTTCTGCATCACCGATGACGAAGTCTGCCGTGAGGCCTCCAAGCAGGAGATTATTCGTCGCTACTTCAAGGCCTTGGTGGAAGAAGCACGCCTCGGCTTGGATTCCACGCAGTCCGAGCGCGCGGCCGTCGTCATGGCGAAGGCCGGCATCAAGTCTGATGACCGCCCAGTAGTAGCGCCGGCGCGCAAGCGTGCCGCCGAAACTGACGAGCCAGCCTCTGCGCTGCAGCTTGCCGACGGCACCATCATCACCGGCCGCACTTCTGCGCTGCTGGGCTGCTCCGCTGCCATGCTGCTCAATGCGCTTAAGCATCTCGCCGGCATCGACGATGAGATCCACCTGCTGAGCCCAGAGGCCATCGAACCGATCCAGAAGCTCAAGACCGAGTATCTGGGTTCGCGTAACCCGCGCCTGCACACCGACGAGGTGCTCATCGCTCTTTCCGCCTCCGCTGCGAAGGACGAGAACGCTCGCCGTGCAATGGCGGAACTAAAGCAGCTTGCAGGTTGTGACGTTCACACCACCACCATCTTGGGCTCGGTGGATGAGGGAATCTTCCGCAATTTGGGCGTGCTCGTGACCTCCGATCCGGTCTTTGCACGTAAGCAGGCGCTTTACCAGAAGCGCTAAACCCAAAGATTTCCGGGAAATTTAGGAAAAGCAACAGCTCACGCCTACAATCGATGGCGTGAGCCTTAGCAAAATTCTCCTTTATTACTGCTTTACCCCAATCAGCGATCCCACTGCCATCATGTTGTGGCAGCGCAACCTGTGCGAAAAGCTTGGGCTAAAGGGCCGCATCCTCATCTCCGAGCACGGAATTAACGGCACCGTCGGTGGTGACATGGATGCTTGTAAGCGCTATGTCCGTGAGACCCGCGAGTACCCGGGCTTTAAAAAGATGGAATTCAAGTGGTCCGAGGGTAGTGCCGATGATTTCCCACGCCTGTCCGTGAAGGTTCGCGACGAAATCGTGGCATTCGGCGCGCCCGGTGAGCTGAAGGTGGATGAGAACGGCGTCGTCGGTGGCGGCGTGCACCTGAAGCCAGAGCAGGTTAACGAGCTGGTTAAAGAGCGCGGCGACGAAGTCGTCTTCTTCGATGGCCGCAATGCCATGGAAGCTGAGATCGGCAAGTTCAAAAACGCCGTCGTCCCAGATGTTAAGACCACCCATGATTTCATCCAGGAAATCGAGTCCGGCAAGTATGACTGGATGAAGGATAAGCCAGTCGTTTCCTATTGCACCGGCGGCATTCGTTGCGAGATTCTTTCTTCCCTGATGAAAAATCGTGGTTTCAAGGAGGTCTATCAGATAGACGGCGGCATCGTCCGTTATGGCGAGAAATTCGGCAACGACGGTCTTTGGGAAGGCTCCCTCTACGTCTTTGACAAGCGCATGCACTACGAATTTGGGCAGGGCCTGCAAGATCCAGGTTTTATTCAGCTTGGCCACTGCGTGCATTGCGGCAATGCCACCAACACCTTCCATAACTGCATCAACGAGGACACCTGCCGCAAGCAGGTGCTCATCTGTGATGACTGCATCCAGAAGGTAGAAACCCAGCACTGTGGGCGTCCAGATTGCGCGGAAGTAGCCGTAGCCGCGGCGCAAGGCGCAGCTCAGTAACCAGCTGGAACCTGCAAGGTTCCAGCCTCTCCTTTCCCTCGGGGAACGGTTAGCCCAGCGGAACCAACAAGATTTGAATGTCGGTGATGCACCACAGCATGAAGTTGCAGGCCATTACCCAGAAAATTGCCATCCAGGAGCGCCAGCGCAGATAGCGTTTGAGCTTGCGCACCATGATGACGGCGGTGCCCACCATTCCCAGGAACGGGATGATGACGGTGGTCAGTGCAAAGAAGCGGCGCTGGCCTTCGGTGCACAGCCAGGTGGCAAGCTGGGCGTCGCAAAGCGCCCCGCCCTGGGAGCGGGTAATTAGTGCCACCGCAAATGCGTAGAGGCCGGAAAGCAGCAGCACAGCAACCATGAACCAGATAGCCTGCCGGGAAGAGCGGCGGTTGGCCGCAGCTACCGCTAGGGGATCTGGCTCATCCGCGAGCTCATCGAAAGAGCTTGGCTCCGGGCGCCGCAGGTTGGCGTAGTCGGCATCAGTTGTCAGATCGTTTTCCGGATGCGCAGGCTGGAGATTCATAGGCCAAAGTCTAGTCGCCGTGGATTAGCCCGCAGTTTCGACTGAAGGCGCAGAGTCCGAGGGACGCACCAGAACCGGGACGCGCACATGCGGAAGCAGCTCGGTGGCCGTGGAGCCGATGAATACGCGTTCGAAGGGGCCCATCGGGGAAGAACCTAGGCACATCAAGTCGCCCTTCTTCCACTTCAGCGAGTCCACCGCGCCAGACCAGCCATGGCCGGTGCCGATTGCGGTAGTAATCGGTAGCTCTGGGAAGCGCTCTGCCACCACATCGTGTGCGCGGTCCAGCATGGACAAGGAATGCTCGTGCCAGCCTTTGGCTAGCTTGGAGGCGACGTCGACGTTGCCGCTGACCTGGGCGTCGAGAAGGCCGTCGGCGGAAAAGGCCACGATGCGCAGCGGAACGTTCCATGCATTCGCCAAGCGGGCGGCGCACAGCAAGGCGGGATCCTCGGAGTCGCCGCGCTCGGTGAAAGCGAAGTTGATGCGGGTCACGCCATGCTTGGAAAGCTTGATATCGCGCGGGGAAAGGCCCAGCGGAATAGGGGAGAAGTGCAGCAGGGCGTCGGCAGTCGAGCCTGCGAAGAAACGGCCTTTTGGCGCGGATTGGTTAGCGCCAAGCAGGATTGCATCCGCGCCGAATTCTTCTGCCATCTCGGTCAGCAGCTGCGGGCGGGAGGGGCCGGCCAAAAGAACGGAAGGTTCTTCGTCCAGCTGGGAATCGGAGATACCCGCCGCCTCGAGTGCTTCCAGAACGCGTTCTTTGCACTTGGCCTGTTCCTTGGTGAACCACTTTTTAAATTTATTGCCGTGCTTCTTCAGCGCGGTGGTGGCCAGTGGGACGGAGATCGTGGAAACGACCCTGATGCGAACGTTGGTGGAGCGGGCGAGCCACGCTGCAAAATCGATCGCTTCAGTGCCAGTGGAGGAAGGACTCCACGAAATTAGGATTCGCACAGGGTCTTTAGCGAGAGAAGCAAAAGACCTGTGTTGATGATTTTTATCCATTCAGCAATACATCCCGTGAACTGTCCGGGGGCGTAATTCTTAGCCCATTATTAGTCACGGGAGGGGCGAAAAAGAAATCCGGGCCTGGTCCGCATTACCCCTGGTCGCTTTGGTCTACATGCGGTTTCATGCCCGGTTTCTTTGCTAAGCGGGCTTTAGTTCATTGTCGGGCGATAGACGTCTGCCAACTTGGCAATCAGGGAACTCATCTGACGAGCCTCTTGCAAGTCTTTAGGTTCCATCCACTGCAGGATCTCCGCCAGGGCGGCGGCACGCTGACGGGAGACGATGTTCAGTTCAGATTCACCTAGTTGGGTCAGTGCCACGAGGACGCCGCGGCGGTCTTTGTCATCTCGGTGGCGCTCCACAAAGCCGTGGCGCTCCAATTGGTATAGGGCATTGGACGCGGTGGGCATGCGGATGAGTTCTGCCTGTGCGATGGTGCTCACGCGGGATGGGCCGCGCAGGCGCAGCTGGTTCATGATAGAGACCTGGGAGGTGGTCAGGGAGGAACCTTCGGTGGTGCGTTGGAAGATGAGCATCAGCTTGTTTAGTGCGGGCTGAATGCTGCGGGCTACGTCAAGGGCGTCTTCGTAGGTGGAGGGGGACTCAGCAGCTTGTTCACTCATGGAAAGTAATAGTAGCGCCCGTACACTCGCAACGGTAGTTAGGCCACGAAAAATTTAGCTTTTGAGTTGAAAAATACTTTCCGCTCATTCGCACGCGGGAACAGGTGGCGTGGTTAAGCTGTTGTCTAATTTGGTGTCTGGTCAACTTCAGGCCTGGATCTAGGAAAGGAGGATAGGACCACTGTGGCGGTTTCTTTCAAACACGTGATCTCCCACGAGTGGGAGCGTGCGCAGCACCTGCGCAAATATCGAGCGGGCCTTATAGAAAAGGACGCGCTTTGCGACGCCGACTTTCTCCTCCGCGCAGCAGCCAAGCACCATGGCATCGACATGGTGCGCAAATGTCCTCTCTGCGGGGAGGCGATGCGCCTTACTAAATGGGTCTATGGCGAGGCGTTAGGGCGGCGTGCCGGCAGCGCGCGCAGCGATGAGGAAATCGCAGAATTCGTCGCCGAAGGCATCGAATTTACGGTTCATAAAGTCGAAGTTTGTACGGCGTGCCGGTGGAATCACCTATTGGCGGCGGCGACGGCCTATGATGAAGGTTAGTTTTTGGCTCGGCCGTTGTGGCCGGTAAGCTGCATTTATTTAAGAAAATCTGCCCATGATTGACGAGGACACGAAGCAGTGACCGAAAAGGAATCCGCCCAACAGAGAGCTGGGCGTCATAGTAAAAGATCTACGAACCAGCGCAAACGACGTCGCTGGCCCTGGATTGTTTTGATCGTTGCCTTGGTGCTCGTGGTTGTGCCCGCAGCTCTCTTCGGCTACGCCTACTCCCAATACACGGTCCCGGATCCAAAGGACCTTCAGGCCAACCAGGTTTCGACCATTGTTGCTGGTGACGGAAACACCCAGCTGGCTAAGTTGGTGCCGCCGGAAGGCAACCGCACGCAGGTCAAGCTGGAAGAAGTCCCTGATTACGTAGAAGATTCCGTGCTTTCGGCCGAAGACCGCGAGTTCTGGACCAACTCGGGCTTTTCCTTTACCGGCTTAGGCCGCGCAGTCTTGGGAAAGCTCACCGGTGACTCCACCGCGGGTGGTGGCTCCACCATTACCCAGCAGTATGTGAAAAACACTCTGGTGGGTGACGAGTACTCCTATGTCCGTAAGATTCGTGAGCTCATCTACTCCATCAAGATGACCAACGAATGGTCTAAGGAAGACATCCTGCAGGCCTACCTGAATACGGTCTACTTCGGACGTAATGCTTATGGTATCCAGGCTGCTTCGAACGCCTACTTCAACAAGGACGCAAAGGATCTCACCGTGGAAGAGGGCGCCATGTTGGCCGGCCTTATCCAGTCTCCTTCCGTTCTTGATCCGCGCGTTGATGAGGAAAGCTCCAAGGCGCGTTGGAACTATGTTCTCGATGGTTTGGTAGAGATGGGCGATCTCAACGCCACCGAGCGTAAGGGAATGCAGTTCCCGCAGACTCGTGATCCTTCCGAGTACTCCGCATACACCGAGGCGCCGGGCGCTTTTGGCCACATCAAGAATCAGGTCATCGCCGAACTCGAGCGCGTTGGCATCACTGAGGATCAGGTGGCAACCGGTGGTCTGAAGATCACCACCACCATCGATATGAACGTGCAGAACGCCTCCACCGATGCGGTGGATGGTCAGCTGGCTTCCCTGCAGGAAGACGCACGTGCTGCTGCCGTCACCATTGACCCGGCAACCGGCGGTATCCGCGGCTACTTCGGCGGCAACGAGGCAACTGGTTGGGACTACGCAAATGCGGGTCTGCAGACCGGCTCCACCTTCAAGATCTTCACTCTTGCGGCAGCACTGCAGCAGGGCATTGGCTTGGATACCTATTACTCCTCGGCTCCTTATCAGCTGCCTGGTTCCCAGGTGGTTACCAACGTCGATGGTGGCTGCGGCAGCTGCTCCATCGCTGAGGCGTTGAAGAAATCCTACAATACCTCCTTCCTCCGCCTGCAGGACGATCTGGAAAACCGTACGCAGGACACCGCAGACATGGCGCATGCTCTGGGTATTGCAAAGTCGCTGCCGGGCATCGATAAGACCCTGAGCGAGAAGGGCGGGACTCCGTTCGAGGGCGTTGTGCTGGGCCAGTACCAGTCCCGTCCGCTGGATATGGCTAGCGCTATGGCCACTTTGACCAACGGTGGCGTTTGGCACCAGCCTCACTTCGTTCAGAAGGTGGAGACCACCGGCGGCGAGGTTCTCTACGAGTTCGATGACAAGGGTGGCGAGCGCCGTGTTTCCGCGAACGTTGCCAACAATGTCTTGAAGGCAATGCTCCCGGTCGCAGGTTGGTCCAACGGTGCTCTGGCCGGCGGCCGTGAGTCCGCTTCCAAGACCGGTACCACGCAGCTGGGCGATACCGGCAACAACAAGGACGCTTGGATGGTTGGCTCCACCCCGCAGCTAGCAACCGCCGTGTGGGTTGGTACCGCTGACAACACCTCTGCCATCTTCAACTCCTATGGCGGAATCATGTACGGCTCCAACTCCCCGACTCAGATTTGGAAGCAGATTCTGGATACCTCGCTGGCTAACGCTGAGTACAAGTCCTTCCCGCAGGCTTACCCCGTCCGTTACGGTAGCGGTAGCTGGGGTTCGGGTTACACCGGCTCCTACGACTCTTCCTATAACTCCGGTACCGCTGGCGGCGACAGCAACACCGCTCCGGAACAGGACGCTCAGGCACCTACTCCGGCACCAGAGGAACAGGCCCAGCAGCCGGCGCCTTCGCCGGAACAGCAGCAAGGCCAGCCGGGTCAGCCGGGACAGGGTCAGCAGGGCCGTCCGGCACCGCCTAATCAGCCGGCGCAAGATGTCCCGTCGATTGAGGACATCATTAGCGGCCAAGGCGATTTGGCCGATCTGCTTAATCAATAGGAGATCAGCGTGACTGATAGGGCCCTTCGTAAGGTGAAGTCGGGGGCGCAAGCTCGCCCCACTTCACCCGTTGCCCCCGTATCACCCGCCGCCACCGATAAGGCAGCGGCGGAAAATACTGGACTCGTTCCGCTTTCGTCGGAGCCTTTTGCGCACGATGTCGTCGAGTTCTTCGGAGGGCCGAAGGGTCGTTTCGCATATTCGGGCAAGGAGCAATGGTTTAGCCCCCTGCGCGCCCTCATCGCGGTGGCTTGGATGTTTCTGGTATTCGGCTTTCTCAGCAAGGCCACTTGCGCGGGCAGCCGCACTTCTGCAGAAGGGCTCATTTCGCTGAACTGGGATGGCAACCGTCAGTACACCTCGTTCTGCTACAACGACATCATCCCGCTCTACGGTGGCCGCGGCCTCGACCAGGGTGGCTTCCCTTATGCCTTTTCGTGGCAGGAGGGTGACCTCACTCGCTACATGGAATACCCAGTCTTGGCCGGGATGTTTCAGGGAATCATGGGTTGGCTCTCGCGCACTACCTACCCGGTGGGCCACTGGTTTGGCATCGCCGAATCCGGTTGGTACTTCGGGCTCACCGCACTGGTGATGTCGTGCATCTGGGTCGTTACCGTCTACATGGTCTTCCGCCTGACCGGAAACCGGGCGTGGGACACCGTACTGATGGCGGCCAGCCCACTGGTAGTCATCCATGGATTTACCAACTGGGACATCCCCTCCATCGCTTTCATGGTGGGCGCACTTCTCGCCGTAACCCGTGGCAAGAATTGGCTCGCCGGAATCCTGATTGGTTGCGGTACTGCGTTCAAGCTGTGGCCACTATTCATCCTGGGCGCGTTCTTAGTGCTGGCAGTGCGAAACAAGAAGTGGGCGCCGTTAGGCGGAATGCTCGGCGGTACGGTGATCTCCTGGCTCGTGGTCAACGTCCCTGTGGCAGAAAAGTACCCGGAGGCTTGGCACGAGTTCTTCCGCTTGAACGAGGAACGTGGCGCGGAGTGGACCACCATCTATGCCGTGCTTAACCGCGTGACGGGAATCGAGTTCAGCCCGGAATTCCTCAACGCCTTCACCCTGCCCGCCTTCCTCATCGCATGCGCGGTCATTGGAGTCTTCGGACTGCGGGTGGCACGTACGCCGCGCGTGGCCGAGCTAATCTACCTAATTTTGATGGCCTTCTTGTTGGTGAACAAGGTTTGGTCCCCGCAGTATTCGCTGTGGTTGGTGGTCCCGGCTCTGTTAGCCCTGCCGCGTTGGCGTTTGCTGATGAGCTGGATGCTTGTCGACGCCCTGGTGTGGCCGGTTCTCATGTGGCACATGCTGGGGGAGGAAAACAAGGGCATCGGGCATGAGCTGCTCGATATCATGGTCATCGCCCGCGACGGCTTCATCATCGTCATTGGTGTGCTCGTCGTGCGCCAGATGCTGGGCAAGAGCGTCGATAAAGTCCGCGCGGCACACGCAGGCCGCGATCCGCTAGTAGGGGAGTTTGCCTAAATGGGTATCACAATCGTGGGAATCGTTTCGATCGTCCTCGGGTTCTTCTGCGTCATGGCTGCTTACTATCTCTATCAGCGCAGCGAAGATCGCCGTTGGCCCATCTTGCTTGGCCTACTGGCGCTTTTGTTTCTGACGGTGATTCCAGCCGGCAGTGCGATCTTCTTCGCCACCACCATGCGGAGCTAGGTGCGAGCCACGCGCACGGTCGTTCGTGTGCTTGGTTACAGACTGTAAGTCCTCAGCGGAAATATCCCGTTGGGGATTTCTTTTTGGCCGGTCAATGCGCTATTGTGATGGGGTTGCTTGACGCAACGTACCCTCCTGCCATATCCGCAAAGGTGATATGGCCGAAAACAATTACTAGACCATAGGAGGTGATGAGGTCCGTGCGTCACTACGAAGTCATGATTATTCTGGATCCTAACCAGGATGAGCGCACCGTATCCCCGTCCCTAGACAAGTTCCTGGAAGTTGTCCGTAAGGACGGCGGCAAGGTTGAAAACGTTGATGTATGGGGCAAGCGTCGTCTTGCTTACGCCATCAACAAGAAGGAAGAGGGCATCTACGCCGTCGTTACCCTTGAGTGCGAGTCCGCATCGGTACTCGAGCTTGACCGCCGCCTGAACCTGAACGACACCATCCTGCGTACCAAGGTTCTGCGCACCGACAGCAAATAGCGGATACTGGTTTCAGAGTTTTAAGAATCCACGTAACCGATAAGGAGAACAGACCATGGCACAGGGAGAAACCCCAATCACCGTTGTTGGCAACGTAGTTGCTGACCCGGAGCTTCGCTTCACCCCAGCGGGTGCAGCTGTAGCAAACTTCCGCGTTGCTTCCACCCCTCGTCGCTTCAATTCGCAGACGAATCAGTGGGAGGATGGCGAAGCCATGTTCCTGACTTGCAACGTGTGGCGCCAAGCCGCAGAAAACGTTGCAGAGACTTTGACCAAGGGCATGCGTGTCATTGTTAATGGCCGCCTCCGCCAGCGTTCTTACCAGAACCGCGAGGGCGAAAACCGCACTGTCTTTGAGGTTGAGGTCGATGAAGTTGGCCCATCCCTGCGCTACGCTTCCGCTCAGGTCACCCGCAAGTCCGCCAATGGTGGCAATGGTGGTGGCAACTACGGCGGCCAGCAGCAGAACCAGGGTGGCAACAACTTTGGCGGCGGCAACCAGGGCGGCTTTGGTGGAAACCAGAGCGCTCCGCAGCAGTCAGCTCCTTCTAATGATCCGTGGAATTCTGCACCACAAGCCGGCAGCTTCGGCGGTGCAGACGCTGAACCCCCGTTCTAAACACTGTCAAACGCAATTATTAACTAACTCAATTGAAAGGCAGGGATCATGAAGCTGATCCTCACCGCTGCCGTTGAGAACCTCGGCGCCCCAGGCGAAATTGTTGAGGTTAAGAACGGCTACGGACGTAACTACCTGCTTCCTCGCGGCCTGGCAATCGTTGCCACCCGCGGTGCTGAGAAGCAGATCGAGGGCATCAAGCGCGCCCAGGAAGCTCGCGCAATCCGCGACCTGGATCACGCACGCGAGGTCCGCAACCAGCTCGAACAGCTCTCCGGCGTTCAGGTTGCAATGAAGACTTCTGAGAACGGCAAGCTTTTCGGCTCCGTTTCTGCAGATGACATCGTTTCCGCTATTGAGGCCGCTGGCGGCCCGAAGCTGGACAAGCGCATCGTCGTTCTGCCAAAGGGCCTGGTCAAGAAGACCGGCAACTACCAGGTCGAGCTCAAGCTGCACGCTGATGTTCTCGGCAAGGTGAACTTCTCGGTCGTCGCTGCCTAAAACTGATTTAAGGCGCACGACGGTTTCCATGCCCGAAGCATGGAAACCACAATGACAACAGCAACGCAGTTGGTCCTTGGGGCCTGCCATGTGAGGTGGCAAACCCCAGGGGCCTTTTGCGCGTTTTAGGCACGATTTCACCCGCCTGTGGACAACTGTGGATAACTTTCCAAATCTGTGGATAACTTTTGTCAAGTGGAGGCTGTTTTTACCGCTCGTTAACCCGCGGGTAAAAGCGTTAATGCGCAGGTAGATGCGGTTGTCCACTGGTTTTGTGTACATTTTCACATTGGCAAAAACATCACCTGACCTGCGCTTATAGTAATCGCAGGTCAGTGGCTTGAAGGAGTTATCCACAGGTCCTAACAGCAGTCTTAGGGCAAAAGTACGCACTCACCTGGGAATTGCACAAGTGCCTGTGGAAAACTTTCGTTTTATACCCAAGCGAAGCGTGTATCGGGGCGAAAATTGTATGTCTATCCGCTGCATTAGACTTAAAGCTCGAAAGAGTAGCCGAGGGGAGATATGCCGCCTAGCGGCCGCAAAAATATCGTGGGATGGATTGTCTATGACTAATGCAAGCTTTGATGACTCTGACTACGTACCGCCAGAGGCGCCCGATGTGCCGGAGGTAGAAGATCGCCCCTACCGCGGCAAGCGCAGGGATGACGTTAAGCGCTATGGCGAGTTCCGCCAGCCGCCTTCAGATAGGGAAGCGGAGCAAGGCGTCTTGGGCGCTATGCTCCTTAGCCCGAATACGGTTATGGAAGTCATTGAGGAGCTCGAACCAGATGACTTTTATTACCCAGCGCATGCGTTGATTTACCAGGCTATGGTCGATCTTTATGCCGCCGGCACTGACATTGACGCGGTCATCGTGGCCTCCCGTCTAGACCGCTATAACAATCTGGAGCGCGTGGGTGGTGCGCCCTACTTGCACACCCTTTTGGCCACCGTTCCTACTGCAGCGAATGCTCGCTACTATGCGGAAATCGTTGCGGAAAAGGCAGTTCTGCGCAAGCTTGTTGACGCAGGTACGCGCGTTGTTCAGCTGGGTTTTGAAGGCGCCGAAGATGCAGAAATCGAGTCTGTCTTGGATCGTGCCCAGCAAGAAGTGTTTGCGGTGGCGCAGAAGAAGACAACCGAGGATTATCAAGTTCTGGGAAAGCTTATCGATCCAACCATTGACGAGCTCGCGATGCTGCAGCAAAACGGTGGCTTGGAGGCCGGCGTACCAACTGGCTTCATTGACTTGGACAAGCTCACCAATGGTCTGCGTGCTGGCCAGATGATCATCGTCGCGGCGCGTCCTGGTGTTGGTAAGTCGACGCTGGCCATGGACTTCATGCGTTCGGCTTCGTTGCAGCATGGCAAGACTTCCGTAATCTTCTCCCTCGAGATGTCTGCCTCTGAGATCGTGATGCGTTTGCTCTCGGCTGAGGCGGAGGTAAAGCTATCCGATATGCGCGGTGGCCGCGTTTCCACTGAAGACTGGGCCAAGATCGACCAGACGCTCAACCGCATCCAAGACGCGGCACTGTTCATCGATGATTCTCCGAACCTCACCATGATGGAGATTCGCTCCAAGGCCCGCCGCCTCAAGCAACAACATGGTTTGGACCTCATCGTGCTTGACTATATGCAGCTGATGTCTTCCGGCAAGAAGGTTGAATCCCGTCAGCAAGAGGTCTCGGAATTCTCCCGACAGCTTAAGCTTTTGGCCAAGGAGCTCGAGGTGCCGCTGATTGCTATTTCCCAGCTGAACCGTGGCCCGGAGTCCCGCACTGACAAGAAGCCGCAGCTTGCTGACCTTCGTGAGTCGGGCTCGCTGGAGCAGGACGCCGATATGGTTATGCTGCTTTACCGCCCAGACTCCCAAGACCGGGATGACCCACGAGCTGGCGAGGCTGACATTATCCTGGCTAAGCACCGTGGTGGTCCTATCGATACAATCCAGGTTGCGCATCAGCTGCACTACTCCAAGTTCGTCAACATGGCACATGGCTAATAGCCTGCCGCACCCTCAGAATAGGCAACCGGTGTCGCATATCCGCGGCTTAGCGATTTCCGGCGCCTTTGCCGCGGCCGTTATGGCATTGAGCCTCAGTGGCGTTGGTTGTTCCGGCACCCCAGCGCCTGAAGGAGGCACGGGGCAGCCCACGTCGGCGCCCGTGATGCCCACTAAACCCTCTCCGCAGGTAAATGCCCAGAAGTTTGTTTATGGCCATCAACACCCGCGACAACATGGATACTTGGTGACGCCCAAGAAGCTTTCACCTGCGAAAAAGATCCCTTTAGTGATTTTCTTCCATGGTGGTGGATGGCAAGAAAAGTCTACTGCGCGCTCTGCGGCACCCGTGGTCAACGACCTAGCCCAACACGGAGTTGCAGTGTGGAACGTGGAATACCGTGGCGTGACTTTGAACGCGAAGGATGCGCCTGGTGGGTGGCCAATGACGTACAACGACGTTGCGGCGGCTATTGACTTCATTCCGCAGCTCGCGCATGAATCACGCATCCCCCTCGACATCAGCAATGTCGTTGTTGCTGGTTATTCAGCGGGCGGCAACCTTTCGACGTGGGCTTGTTCGCGTCCGGCGCTGCCGGCAAAGGCACCTGGTGCCGCACCAAAGTTCCGCGTAGATAAATGCATGGGTATTGCCGGTGTTTATGACATGCACCTGGCCTTTAGACAGCACGATAAGTTTGTGCGCACGCTTCTAGGTGGTACGCCGCGCCAGGTGCCGCAGCGTTATTTCGAAGCTTCACCTGCGGACAATGTCAACGACAAAGCCCGCATCGTGGTGCTCCACGGTAAAAATGACAAGACCGTCAACGCCGACGAGGTCAAATACTTCATGGCTCGAGCACGTGCGCATGGACTCAGCATTGAGACGGTGCTCCTCGATGACGCGGAGCATTATTCGTGGTCTAAGCCGGAAGGGCCGCAGTGGAAAGCTGCGCGGAAAGCGATTCTTCAGCAGATCCATACAGAGACAAATCCTTGACCTTTGCAGGATCACCTAGGCGCGGGCCGAGTACTACGAGCACGATAAATACTGCGGTCGTGGCGATGGCCAACCATTGCCAGAAGGCGTGCAATCTTTTTCCGAGCTGTTGCGCGAACCAGGCGCCGAAGAATGCACCCAGGGTGTTGAAGAAGAGATCATCGATGTCGGTGCGCCCTAGCGAAAAGACGTATTGGATGGTCTCGACTAGGGCAGAGAAGACAAGACCCCAGATCGTTGCCTTGAGTTTCGAGCCCACCTGCACGTAGAGCAGTATTCCAAGTGGGACGAAGAATGCGAAGTTACCGCCGTATTCAAACGCGGGCTTGAACCAGCTGCCGGAGAACAGATCATCCAGCGGCATCAGACGCAGCTCCCTGGCGCGTTGATTATCCGGATTCCAGAGATAACCGATCTGGAAGAAGGCTTTCAGGGTGGTCAGTGACAAAATGACCGCGCAATATCCGCCCAGAGCAACGGCAGCGCGCAAGCGTGCTTTCATCTCTATACCAGTGCCTTTCCCCGTTGTTCCGGAAGTAAGAATGCGGCAATTGTTGCCACAGCGAATGCGGCGGCGAAGATGGCAAAAAGCCAGGGCTTACCGCCGTGCGAGACTACCACTGGCACCATCAATGGAGCGAGAATGGAAGCAAGCCGGCCGAAGCCCGCGGCGGCACCCGTTCCCGCGCCGCGGAGGTGGGTGGGATAGAGCTCTGGGCCGATGGCGTAAAGCGCACCCCAGGCTCCCAAGTTGAAGAAGGACAACAGGCAACCTGCCACGAGAATCAAGGTCGTGGTGGATGCAAAACCATACATTCCTGCTGCACAGGCGGAACCGATTAGGAACGCGGCGAGCGTTGGGCGTCGGCCCCAGGATTCAATAAGCCAGGCTGCAGCGGCGTAGCCGGGCAGCTGGGCAAGCGTGATGATTAACGTGAAGCTGAAGGATTTAACCAGGCTGAACCCATCGGCTACGAGGAGTGAAGGAATCCAGATGAACGCGCCGTAGTAGCTCAAGTTCACACAAAACCAGATGCACCAGAACGCGGCGGTCCGCCGGCGCAGTGATGCCGACCAAATGCTAGTCGAGGTGATGTCTTCCTCCCCGTAGGTCGGTGGGGTAACGGCAGAAGATTGAGGTTTGCCCTCGGATCTGGCCGCTGCTTCGAAGGAGGCCACCGCCTCTTCTGCCTCCGCGTGCCGGCCTTTGGATTCCAAGAAACGCACCGATTCGGGCAGACGGAGGCGCACGAACAGGGCGTAGATGGCAGGTGCCATTCCCAGCGCCAAGGCCCAGCGCCAGCCGCTAGGCGACGCCCCGACTACAAAGGTGCCAATGAGCGCTGCGAGCACCCAGCCCACTGCCCAGAAAGCCTCAAGTATGACCACCATGCGTCCACGCACTTTAAGCGGGGAGAACTCGGAAATGAGCGTTGATGCCACCGGCAGTTCTGCGCCTAAACCGAGGCCGACGATAAAGCGCAGGACAAGGAGCATCGTCAATCCGGTCGAGAGGGCTGATGCGCCGGTGGCCAAACCGTAGACCAGCAGGGTTAGCGCGAATACTTGGCGGCGCCCAATCTTATCGGCAAGCAACCCTCCAAAGGTCGCGCCGAGTGCCATGCCCACGAAGCCGATTGAAGCCAGCCAGGAGGATTCGGTAGGGCTAATGCCCCAGTGGGTTGCCAAAGCTGCCATGACGAAAGAGATGAGTCCGACATCCATGGCATCGAGTGCCCAGCCGATCCCTGAGCCGGCTAACAGCTTCTTGTGTTTCTTAGTAACAGGCAGGCGGTCGAGACGCTCCGCGCGTGAAATGTGGCCTTGGTTGATTGTCCGCATACAAGGGCACTATAGCCGGGTATAGCTCTGTGTGCTGGGAAAATGCTAGGAAGTTTGGAAGTTGCGCAGACGCAGTGAGTTGCTGACAACGAACACGGAGCTAAAGGCCATAGCGATGCCGGCGAAAAGCGGGTTGAGTAGGCCCAAGGCGGCTACTGGGATGAGCAGTACGTTGTAGGCAAAGGCCCAGAAGAGGTTGCCCTTGATGATGCGCAGCGTGCGCCGCGAGAGCCGGATGGCGTCGGCTGCGGAGCGCAGATCGCTGTTCATCAAGGTGATATCGGATGCTTCAATCGCCACGTCGGTGCCAGCCCCCATGGCTAGGCCGAGGTCTGCCTGGGCAAGGGCTGCTGCGTCGTTGACGCCGTCACCCACCATGGCAACGGTCTTTCCCTCCTCCTGCAAGTGCCTGATTACCGCCACCTTGTCGGACGGCAGCACGCCTGCGGTCACGTCCGCGTCGGCGATGCCCACGGCCTTGGCGACGGCGCGCGCTGCTCCTTCGTTGTCACCGGTCAGAAGATGTGGGTTAAGGCCGAGTTCGCGGAGCTTGGCGACGGCCGTGGCAGACGTCGGCTTCACCGTATCGCGAACATCGATGATTCCAGCGAGCGTATCGTCCACGTAGACGGCGACCGGGGTTGCACCCTCGGCCTCCGCGGCCTGGAAGGTGGCGGCGAGCTCGCCGCGTGCTGCTTGCTCACCCTTTATGCGTCCTACGCGCACGCGGTGTCCGTCTACTGTGCCCTTGACGCCTTGGCCTGCCACGGAATGGAAATCGCTTGCGGGCTCAATGCGGCCTGCCTGCGGCAGATCTTGGGCTGCTGAAACGATGGCCTTGGCAATCGGATGCTCAGAACCTACTTCCACCGCCGCGGCGAGCAGGAGAAGCCTGCCTTCTGCTGTAGAGCCTCCCATTTGCTGTGCGAGATGCACACGTGCGACGGTCATTTTGCCCTCGGTGACGGTGCCGGTCTTGTCCATGACGATGGTGTCTACTTTCTTGGTGGACTCGAGGACCTCAGGGCCTTTGATGAGAAGCCCCAGCTGCGCGCCGCGGCCAGTGCCCACCAAAATGGCAGTCGGAGTTGCAAGGCCCATTGCGCAGGGGCAGGCGATGATGAGTACAGCGACCGCAGCGATGAAGGCTGGTGCGACGCCGTCCCCAAAGACCAAGTGCGCGAGCAGCGTTAGGGCGGCAATGATGATGACCACGGGCACGAAGACCTGTGCAATCTTGTCTACCAGGCGCTGGACTGGGGCCTTGGAAGCCTGGGCGTCGGTGACCAGCTTGGCCATTTGCGCGAGCGTGGTATCCGCGCCGACCTTGGTGGCGCGGACTTCTAAGCGGCCGGCGGAGTTTAACGTGGCGCCGGTAACGTGGTCACCCGCCTTGACTTCCACGGGCATTGACTCGCCTGTCAGCATGGACTCGTCTACGGCGGAGGCGCCGACTTCCACGACGCCGTCGGTGGCGATCTTCTCGCCAGGACGAACGACGAATATGTCTCCTACCTGGATCTGTGTGATGGGCACGCGTTTTTCCGCGCCGTCGACAAGCAGCGTAGCGTCCTTGGCGCCCATCCCCAGAAGCGTGCGCAGCGCCTCCGAGGATTGGCCCTTGGCTTTGACCTCAAACCAACGGCCCAACAGCAAGAATGTGATGACCATGCCCACCGATTCCAGATAGATGTGATCCATCTGTGCGTGGTTGGACATCAGCTCCATGTGCATCTTCATCCCAGGCTGGCCAGCGGTGCCGAAGAACATGGCATACAGCGACCAAAAATAGGCCGCGGTGGTTCCTATGGAAATCAGCGTGTCCATGGTGAAGGAGCCGTGACGAAGGTTTGCCCACGTCGCCTTGTGGAAAGGTGCGCCGCCGAAGATATAGACGATGGTCGCCAGAATTGCGGCCGCCCATTGCCAGTTGTCGAACTGCAGGCTGGGCAGCATGGAAACCAGCATTACCGGTGTGGAAAGCGCGGCTGAGATGAGGGTGCGGCGCAGTAGATCACGGGACTCCTGGGCGCGCGCGGCCGCGGTGGGATCTGAGCCATTCTCGGGGTCTTCCGCATCGGAAGAATCATCGCCCATAGTGAAAGCGTTGTAGCCGGCGCCGCGAACTACCTCAATGAGGGATTCGGGGTTTGCAGTGGCCGGGTCGTACTCAATGGCGGCGGTCTCGGTGGCGAAGTTGACATTGGCCGTTACTCCGTCGACCTTGTTGAGCTTGCGCTGCACGCGCGACGAGCACGAGGTGCACGTCATGCCGGAAACGCCAAGATCCAGGTGGGCGAGATTAGTCATGGTTCTAAGAGGGAAGAGTGAATTAGGAAGGGGAAGAGTGAATTAGGCCTTGACCTTGTAGCCTGCCTCTGCAACGGCGGCGACAACCTGCTCGTCGGTGAAGCCCTCGCCCTCGACGGTGACGGCGCCGGTGGTGTGGTCTGCGCTAACGGAGCTGACGCCGGCGATTTCGCCGACCTCTTCACGTACCGACATTTCGCAGTGTCCGCAGGTCATGCCCTCTACGGTGTAGTTCTTTACGCTCATTGTTTTTCCTTTCTTTGGGTACAACCCGACCGTATACCCCCAGG
Organism: Corynebacterium sp. HMSC08C04; assembly: GCF_001807495.1. Lineage (NCBI taxonomy): Bacteria > Bacillati > Actinomycetota > Actinomycetes > Mycobacteriales > Corynebacteriaceae > Corynebacterium > Corynebacterium sp. HMSC08C04. The sequence goes on from NZ_KV789202.1 coordinate 309,447, forward strand.
GGGTATATTGCAATAGTGCGCTAAGGAATAACACTCAGTCATGTACCGTTGATAGGAAAGACCCCGAAAAACAGGAGAGATTTATATGGCAACTATCGACGTAACTGAAGAGACCTTTGAGCAGACCGTGTCCGGTGAGGGCATTACTCTCGTAGACGCTTGGGCTGATTGGTGCGGCCCGTGCAAGCGCTTCGCGCCGGTATTTGAGAAGGCTTCCGAGGAGCACCCAGACGCGACCTTCGCCAAGCTCGACACCGAGGCAAACCAGGGCCTTTCCGCAGCGCTGCAGATCCAGTCCATTCCTACCCTGATGATCTTCCGTGACGGGATCCTGGTCTTCCGCGAGGCGGGTGCATTGCCACCAGCAGCCCTCGAGGATGTGATCAAACAGGTTAAGGAGCTCGACATGGAGGACGTCCGCCGTCAGGTTGAAGAGCAGAACGCGCAAAGCGAGAGCTAGGAAGCCGGCGGGTTCGGCGCATAGCGCTTTATCCCCCACCCTCAAGCTCTTTTCTCGGACGCTTTCTAGCTAGTCCGGCTAAACTCGCTAGAAAGCGTCCTTTTTATTGGGACCTTCCCTTATTTCCACACGCAAGGAGTTAGTTCAATGGCGAATCCATTCAGCAAAGGCTGGAAGTACGTAATGGCCTCTTTCGATCAGAAGATCGATGAGAACGCCGACCCTAAGGTGCAAATTCAGCAGGCTGTGGACGGTGCCAAGGAACAACACCGCAAGATCTCCGAGCATGCGGCGGAAATCATCGGTCACAAGAACCAGCTCGAGCTGCAGATCAACCGCCTGCTCAAGCAGCAGGAGGATTACCAAAACCAGACGCGGCGCGCCCTCGAGCTAGCAGATAAGGCGGATGACCCGCAGTCTGCTTCCGAGTACAACCAGGCTGCCGAGGTTGTAGCCTCTCAGCTGGTTGCTGTGGAACATGAGCTGGAGAACGTAAAGACTCAACACGCCGCTGCCGCTCAGGCTGCAGAGCAGGCTAAGGCTCAGCAGCAGCAGTCCGAGGCGCGCCTGAAGGAGCAGCTGGCACAGGTCGACGAGCTCATGGCGCAGGCTGATCAGGCTGCGATGCAGGAGCAAAACGCCAAGGTCGTGCAGTCCATGGACGAACTGCAGGCGGATGACTCCGTGCCTACACTAGATTCTGTGCGCGCAAAGATTGAAAAGCGCTATACCGATGCACTGGGTGCGCAGGAGCTGCACCAGGCTTCCGGCGGCAGCCGTATTCAGGAAATCACCGCGGCCGGCAATGACATGAAGGCAACCTCCCGTCTGGAGGGGATCCGCGCCGAGATGGCTAAGCAGAAAGAGCTAGGCTCCGGTGAGCAGAAGTAGCCACTAAGGCTTTTAAGGCAGAAATAGAAAAGAGGCGGCCACCTCCTTCTTTCCTCAACGCTGAGGGAGCTGAAGGGGTGGCCGCCTCCTTTTAGGCGAGGAGGTTAGCTTTCCTCGCGGCGGATGGCGATGAGGACGCCACGAATGCCGGAGTGGAAGCCATCGCGCAGATTGACGCGTTGGGATTCGCTCAGCGTGTACTCGTGCAGAGTTTCACAGGCAAACTGCAGCAGCGGGCGGTCGATCTCCGGCGGCAGGCCGCCGCCCGAGAGTAGGTGTGCTTGGTCGCGTTGCTCGGCGTTGGCGGCATTCTCGAACCACCAGGAGGCGTATTGCTGGCCGACGTCGAATGGCGACTGGAAGCCTGCAGAGGTCCAGACCTCCTCGGGTAGTGGCACGTACTTGGAGCGCAGCTTGCGGCGCGGAGCCATCATGGACGGCTTCGGTGCAGCTGGCTTCGGGGTCTCGGCTGCGCTTTGCGTTCCGTCGGCAGAATCCGGAGACGGGGTCTGCGGTGCCTGCGTGTTCTCGGCCGCAGGCTTGGTTTCGGCAGTTTCACCCGAGCCCGTTGTGGTGGCCGTATGTGGCGCGAGGTCGGCAGGGGAGGGGCTGGGCTTCGGTGCTGAGGTAAACGCTGCTTCTGCCTCGGAAGGCTCGCACTCGTCCTCTGCTTGAGGCACCTGCGGCAGCTCTTCGTCGCTGTTGTGAGGCTCGCGGATGGTGGGCGGCAGTGGGCCTTCCAAAACCTGCAGCTCCATTGCATCGGCGAAGTCTTCGCGCGGATCGAGGATGGTCGTGGTGTCACAAGCGTGGCGCAGGGCGGAGGACATGGAGTCCCAGCCAAAGCCGTAGAGGTGCACGCGCACGCCCGCGTTTACGGCTTCTTGTACGCCCGGGATCATATCGGCGTCACCGGAAACCAAAACAAAGTCGGTGACTTGCTGCTTCATTGCAGCGAGGATCATGTCGGCAACGAGGCGGGTATCGACTGCCTTTTGGGTGCGGCGTTCGCCCCACTCGATGAGCTGGCCGGTGCGAAGCTGCACGCCATCACAGGTTCGCAGTGCGCGCTGGTAGCGGTGTGGACCAGTGTCTGGGATTCCGTCGTACCAGTACTGGCGGTGAATGCGGTTTCCGAGCTGATTCTCCACCATGGAACCGAGATTATTTACGACCTCTGGGAGGTCTATTTCTAGTTGCGCGCGAGCTCCGGTTTCCCATGAGTTATAAAAGCTCGCAAGCAGGTAAGACGTGTCAACGAAGACAAGTGTTCGTTCAAGCATGGCTCCTAAGTTCCGTTCCTAATAGTTCTAAATAAATTTTCTTTGGGATCCAGTGTGCCCCATTAGTCACTAAACGTCGATGCCTTGGGGAAAATTGGCAGGTCAGGCGGCCTAGAAAAGTTTTGCTCTTGCGTCAATCTAAAATCCGAGGTACTTGTTTAGTTAGTTAGTTGAGTAACTAACCAGTTGAGCAAGCGAGGAGGTGCAGGCGTACATGGATAACTCAACGCAGCCGTTGTTCAGACAGATCGCCGCGCTAATTGAGGACTCCATCGTGGAAGGTGGCCTGGAAGAAGGAGCGCAGGCGCCTTCGACGAATGAGCTAGCCGCCTTCCACAACATCAACCCCGCCACGGCACGAAAGGGGATTACTTTGTTGACCGAACTTGGAATTCTAGAAAAACGCCGCGGCATCGGCATGTTCGTGGCGGCCGGCGCTACCGAAAGAATCCGCCAGCGGCGACGCAATGACTTCGCCGCCGAATACGTCGCCCCCCTCGTCGATGAGGCCGTCCGCCTTGGGTATACGCGCGAGCAATTACAAGAACTTGTCCACCGTGTCGCAGAAAGCAGAGGACTCTACTCATGACCGCACACACCGCACACACCGCGAACCCCGCAAACGCTGCAATTACTGCAAACACCGTTGCAACCGCGCAGGGTGTTTCCAAGTCTTTCTCCCGCAAGACCGTCCTGGACGGCGTCAATATTCAGCTAGCGGAAGGCCGCATCTACGGGCTCGTTGGCCGCAACGGCACAGGCAAGTCCACGCTGCTTTCGCTGCTAGCCGGGCAGGCGCGTTACAAGGGAAAAATTGAGGTCTTCGGACAAGCGCCTTTCGATAACGCCGAGGTGATGGATCAGGTGGTCTTCGCTGGCGTGGACACCGCCTACCCGAGTTCCTGGAAGTTTGGCGCGATTGTGAAGGTTGCAGCCCAGCGCTACCCCCACTGGCAGCAGGAGGTGGCGGAGCATCTCATCGAGGTCTTCAGCCTCGATCTGAGCACGCGACATGGTTCGGCTTCCCGCGGCCAGCGTTCCATGCTGGCTATTGTCATTGCTCTCGCGGCGCGTGCGCCGCTAACTCTGTTGGATGAGCCTTACCTGGGTCTCGATGCCTATAACCATGAGGCCTTCTATCGTGAGCTCCTCGCTGAGCTGGAGGCCCATCCGCGCACGGTGGTGTTGGCGACCCACGATCTGCACGCGACTTCGCAAGTGGTCGACAGCTACCTAGTGCTGCGCGACGGCGTTGTCCGCACTTTTGATGCCGCTCTGCTTGACGACGCCCTCGTTGAAGTCGCAGTTACCGGGTCCCTACCCGCAGAGCTGGAAGAGGCGGCGCTCGTTAAGGAGACCGTAGGTGGCAATACCCGCGTCATCGTGGAGCGCGGCGTCGCCCAAGGCAAGCCGGTCAACTTGGAAGATGCAGTGAAGCTCGCGATGGGAGGGCTCGATGTTAAAACCCATGTTTAGCCTGTTTTGGCACCACATCACCGACTATTGGTGGCGCTGTCTCGCCGCGGTGGTACTGATTGTAGTTTTTTCCTCGGCGCGGTTCTGGACAGACTTCCCCCTAGTTTCGCAGGTTATGTACTCGTGCTTGGGTCTCAATTTGGCCGTTGCACTCTTGGTCCCTTTTCCGGCATTCAAGGCCTTTGGCTACCGGCGCGCGGATTTCCTTCGTTTGAATATTCCCCTCGCGGTGCTCGTGGTCGGAGTCATTGCCGTGTTCAATATTGGTGTTATCCCACTGCCGCAAGCGCTGGGAATCACCGGGCTAGTCGCACTTTTCGTCGTTTGGTATTTATACAAGCAAATCCGTGATAAAGATCGTGAGCGCAAGCGCACCGCCGTTAAAGATTCGAAGGGCTCGCGGTGGAAAGTCATACTATCCACTGCCGTCATCGTTGGCGGCCTGCTCTTCGCTTGGCAGAAGTTGCTCCCCGGCGTATTCCCTTCAGTGCGGGATCCATTTATTTGGGCAATTCCCGTCCTCTTTGGCGCCCTTGGTAGCAGCTGGCTCTTTGGCGACGACCTTTACATGTGGCAGGCATTCGGGCGCACGCGCCGCTCCTGGCGCCGCCACAACCTAGGCACGGGCTTGCTCGGTTTGGTGTGCGTGCTTGCACTAAGTGGGCTGCTTGCGCCCGCGGATCTCTTCGTGAATGTAGGACTTTATGTCCTGTTCTTTGTGTTGTGCAATGCGAGTTTGTGGTTGGGCCTCGTTGGAGTGATAGGAGGAATGAGCCTTCTCGGGTTTATTCGGGGCGTGGAAATGTCGCAGCCTACCGGCGCGATCGTATGCGTAGTCTGCATCGTCCTTGTTTTGCCCGTTCACTACTTTTACCCGCTGTACGCAAATACCCAACGTATCCCGGAGTGGTCGAAATGATTAAAGCCGAAAACCTAGCTATGCAAAATGCTCCGGCGCTGTCTTTCGCGCTCGAAGATAACCTGACCCACGGCCTGGTGGGTCCCAATGGAGTGGGCAAGACGACGCTGCTGCGCATGATCGCAGGCCAGCTCAAGTCGGAGGGGTTGAAAGTCTTTGGGGAGCGTCCCTTTGACAACCAGAAGATCATGGATCGCATCATCCTGATGGGCATTGATAACCCGCTTTTCGATGGCTGGAACGTAGACAAGCTCTTCCGCATTGGCAAGGCGCGGTGGAAGACCTGGAACCAGGAGCGGGCTGAAGAGCTTGCCGCGCAATTTGCGCTCCCGAAGAAGAACTACTCCGGCTTGTCCCGCGGCCAGAAGTCCGCGATGGGTTTTATCTTCGCCGTAGCTTCCGGCTGCGAGTTGATGCTGCTGGATGAGCCCTACCTTGGCCTCGACGTCGATAAGCGGCAGCGCTTTCTTGAGGTCCTCCGGGAGGAACAGGGCAAACGCACGATTGTGGTGTCCACCCATCATCTCGATGAGATTGAGGGCTACCTCGACACGGTGCTTTTGCTTGGCGAAGCCCCCTTGTCTGGTCCCATTGAAAGCCTCGTCGACTGCATCGTGGCGGTGACGGGCCCTGCGGAACAAGTAGATAGGGCGCTGGGGCGCCTACAGTTGCCGGTATTGGCCCGCCATTCCTCGGTCCACGCAGAGCGTGTGCTTATCGACGCCCGCCCCAACTTCGCCGAGTGCGTCTTCGATCAGGCGGCAGAATTCGGGCTACGCGCGCAGGAAGTCACCCTGGAAGAGGCGGTGCTGGCGCTAGGAGGTGCACAATGAAACTCTTCTTCGGCACGCTCAATTGGAGCAGCTCGTTGGTCACGATATTCCTGCTGTCCGGAATTTTCCTGCTTCGCGGAATTGAAGACCCGCTGATTACTGTATTCGCCCTCGTCGCACTTTGGGCGGAGACTTTTGCGACTGAACCAGACAAGGCCAAAGCACAGGCGCTGGGCCTTAGCACCGCGGTTACAACTCGCTATGGGCGAATCGTAGCGGTAATGCCAGCCCTAATTGCTGGTGTCATCAGCATCTATTTGCGATGGTGGTTCGCCCTCGTCATAACGGCGCTAATTCTCGCGTGGAAGCTGACCTGTTGGAAGGCCAAAGCCAAAACCATGACGGTCGAAGACCTTCTAGCGGATACTCCAGGCAATGATAGCTTTGGACACTTCCCAGCAAGCCTTGAAGGTCAGTTGGTCTACCGCCCGTTGGTTCGCGGTTGGGTCATCGGCTGGGTGGTCCTGGGTATCGCAGCGGTGGCGAACGCCTTCATCAGCAGCACATGGCCTGAGAACGGACCGAATATCGGAAACATGCTGATGACAATGGGCATCTTGGCGATGGCAACTGTTGTGCAACACCTAGATTCTTTGGCCAACTTCGTCACGCTTGGCGGCAGCCAAAGTACTTGGGCGCGACATGTCATCATCGCAAGCTTGGTCAGTCCGGCGGCGAGCCTCCTTGGCGTTGGGCTTAGCTGGCTGATTGTGGGTAAACCTATTTGGCTCATTGCAGCATTCGGCTTCCTGGTGCCCGCTCTCGTTGTCTCGCTTGAATTGTGTTCGTGGAAGACCGTCTACATGCCGGTGCTGATTGCCGCTGCAACGGCAGCCATCTTCGTGTTGCGAATGAAGGAGATGCTCGACGGGGTGCCAATGATGCTCGCGGCGGCCGTTACGTACGTGCTGTGGGCGGTGCTGCTGCCCGCCAACGTGCGACGGGTGAATCCATACGCCTCAGGCCTTAAAAAATGGCTAGGTATAAAGACCTAAAAAGTTGTGTTTACCTGCGGATTTGTAAAGTTTCAAAGTGGTGTGTAACTTTATGTGAGTCAGCGCGACCGACAGCGCCCCACAGTCACCCAGTGACTGGCTGAAGCGGCGATAGGAAAACAGGCCCTGACAAAAACAAATTTTTTGCTCATAATGAGCTGTCACTATTCAAATGGTGCCTGTTCGTTGTGTGGCGATGATGTCTGAGAACTCAATAGTGTGCCAATGT
>NZ_KV789203.1:0-29240 GCF_001807495.1 Corynebacterium sp. HMSC08C04
CGCCCTGGGGTGGAACTGCTAACAACGTAATGGGTTTCAGCAGTACGCCCGCTTTCGGGCCACCCCGGCTCCTACTGTTCCTCATTCTCGCGCGCTATAGGAATCGTGAGCGCCACATAAACGGTGAGGCTAACCAGCAAAACGAGGTGTAAAGGCTCGGCGAACATCGCCCGCGAACCGTTCTTTATCCATTCGTTGACCAACACGACAATAATGCCTAGGGTCTGGATGACAAACGCAATTCTGATATTGCGCAGATTCTTTGCGAGTAAACGTTCGTCAGAGATCTTGTTTAGGATTGGCAATTCTGTTCCTCCCAAAATAGTTGGTCGAGCGAGCTATCCAACCTGTGACAGATCGCAAGGCAAAACTTGAGGGTCGGGTTATACCGGCCGTTTTCAAGCAGATTGATTGTTTGGCGCGTAACCCCGCCATGGAAAACGCTGGATGAATGTGGCCATCGGAAAGCGCCTAGCACACTGCACAAAGCTAGTATTCCAGCGGGTCTGCCAGCATCTGCACCGATATCTCTAGGCGCTCTCAATAACGGCCACCGGTGTACGCCTCACCGTGGTCTCCAGCCACGGCCGAATATGACGATAACGCGCCGAGCCATCCGCCATAATCGCTCGCGTTGGTGGGATCAAAGAAGCGGATACCGTTTAATGCAGTCTTGAAAGGGCGACTTAACCACCTCACCCTCCAAGCACCCGATCAAGGGTGCTAAAAATTTACTGCACGTTTACATCGATCCCAAGTTGTCTTAACTTCAGTGCAGTTAGATTGATGTTCCTGATCACTATTCTCTCTGGAGGAACTCCCACGATGAAGTCGAAGCACACTTCTCTCTCTGCCATAGCCCTTGCTTCAACCGTCCTTCTTACTTCGTGCGGTGAGCCTGCGTCCAACCAAGAAGATTCACAGGCGACCAGCGACTCAACCTCAATAACCGTCTATACCTCCGAACCAGAGGAAAAGGTCGATGAGATCAATGCGGCCTTCAACGAGGAATACCCCGATATCGAGGTCAATGTATACCGCGCTGGCACCGGTGATTTGAACGCCCGCATCTCTTCAGAGAAGCAATCTGGCGACATTGAAGCGGATGTTTTCTGGGCAGCCGATGGACCTACCTTTGAAAATTACGCTGAGGATGGTGACCTCATCGAGCTTGCCGATGTCGATTCCGATGACATCATCGACGAGGCCAAGGACGACAAGAATTTTTATGTCGGCACGCGCATAATCCCTACGATAATTGCTTATAACACCGACGAGATCGCAGAAGACGATGCCCCGACCTCCTGGGCGGATCTCACCGATCCGAAGTACAAAGACAAACTCGTCTTACCTAACCCAGCGGTCTCCGGTGCAGCGGCATTCAACGCCTCAGCGTGGAAGAATAATTCAGACCTCGGAGAAGCGTGGATCGAAGATCTGGGCAAGAATGCCCCGATGATCGCAGACTCCAATGGCCCTACCTCCCAAGAAATCGCCTCCGGTTCCAAGCCCGTGGGCGTGGTCGTCGATTACTTAGTCCGCGACCTGGCGGATAAGGGGTCCCCAATTGCCCTCGCCTACCCCATCGAAGGATCACCATATATTTCTGAGCCTGCGGGCGTATTCAAAGACTCCCAGGAACAGGAAGCAGCCCAGAAATACATCAACTTCCTGCTTTCAAAGAAGGCACAAGAAATCGCCGTCGAGCAGTCGTACCTCCCGGTGCGTGAGGACGTGGGAACCCCAGCAGGCACCCCTGAACTCACAGACATTGAGCTCATGGACCAGGACTTGGGGAAAATCACCAAGGATAAAGACGCCGCCGTCGAGGTATTCCAAAAGGCAGTGTCTTCCTAGTTCTTGGTGGCCCACTTGTTGAAAAATCCCTCCGTATCCGCGCTACGCGTTGGCGTGTGGCTGATTGCCATTGGCCTGTTCATCGCGCCTTTGACCCTTGTTGTCTCCCTTGCACTGGGCGGAAACCAAATTCCCATCTTGCTAGAGCAAGGGCTCGGCATCGCCACATGGAATTCGCTATTTACCACGGCGCTTTCAGCTCTCGCTGCCGTCATCATCGGCACCGTTATTGCCATCGCGCTAGACCGCACAGATATCTACGGCTCTTCGGTACTGCGCCTATTCTTGCTTTCGCCTCTCTTGGTTCCGCCATTTATCGGAGCGATCGCCTGGATTCAACTCTTCGGCCCGAATCAGGGCTTGAATAAGCTTTTTGAGTTCGAAATATGGAATATCTACGGCGCAGACGGGGTCATTGCGCTGATGACTATCCATTCTTTTCCCACGGCATATGTCATCATTTCTTCAAGCTTGCGCTCCATCTCCCCCGATTTTGAGCTAGCCGCCCGAGTATCTGGGGCTTCCGTGGTGACAGTTCTGCGCACGGTCACCCTTCCACTCCTGCGCCCCGCACTATTGTCCGCGTTCACTCTCACAGCAATTGCTAATCTGGCTGATTTCGGCATTCCCGCTATTATCGGATCGCCGGCTCGGTTCGAAACGCTCGCGACGATGATTTACCGGTTCATTGATTCCGGCACCGTATCCAACCCCTTACAAGTGGTATCGACCATCGGCGTTGTCCTCTTATTTTTGGGAATCGGCACAGTAATCATGGACTATCTCACCTCCCTGAAAAACTCGTCTTCTACACATGACTCCGGAAGTCCGGCGCGTTTCGCACTGCATTCGGCGCGCTGGCCGGTCACGATCATCATGTGGGTGTGCGGGCTCGCCATTTCCATTGGCCCAATTCTCGGTTTGGCCTACCGCGCATTGCTGCCAGCTCCTGGGGTTCCATTTACCTTAGAAACCATCTCGCTGGCGAACTTTAGCAGCGCTTTATCCAACCCGCGCGTCATCGACGGACTCAGTAATTCCGCATTTCTGTCAATAACCGCCGCGATAATCTGCGGGGTTCTTGGTTGGGTCATCGGAATTCTAGTGACCCGGACTCAGGCTCGAGGAAATACGCTTTTAACCCTTTCTGCACTGCTACCGAGCGCGCTGCCTGGGCTTATCATCGGTGTCGCCTGGCTGATTGCCGGGCGCTATACTGGGCTGTATAACACCATTTGGATAATCCTTATCGCCTACGTCTGTGCTTTTACCGCACTCGTTGTCCAGGCCGTGCGTGCCCCGCTAATAAGCACCCCGGTCACCGTGGAAGAAGCAGCGCGCATTTCCGGCGCCACGCCGCTTAAGGCGCTATTTACTACCACCGGCGCGATGACCATTCCAGCGGCGATATCCGGTGCGGTGCTCGTAGCGGTGACCGCGATTCGAGAACTTACTATTTCCGTACTCCTCGTCGCACCCGGAACGACAACACTGGGTGTCCAAGTCTTCAACCTGCAACAGGCAGGAAATTATAACCAGGCATCGGCACTCGCCCTGCTCTTTGCGCTACTTGGCATCATTGCCGTCGCACTGACTATCCGTGCTCCCAAGGTAAGGACTTAATAATGGCGAAAATTGCAGCTTCCCACCTCACGGTCACTTTTCCGGACGGAACCACCGGCTTGCGCGATATCAACCTCTCCATCGAACCTGGGGAACTCATTGCACTCGTTGGCCCGTCAGGCTCCGGTAAAACCACGCTCTTACGCACCATCGCTGGTTTTATTTCTCCATCGTCAGGTGAGCTTTACATAGATGGCCGGAAGATGACTGCTATTCCTCCCGAGAAACGCAGCATCGGCATGGTCTTCCAACAGCACGCGATCTGGCCGCACATGTCTGTTAAAGACAATGTTGGCTACCCGTTGCGCCAGGCGAAAGTAGCAAAGCCCGAGCGCGAAGAGCGCATTTCTGAGACTTTAGCTCTCGTGGGCCTGCCAGGATTCGAGAACCGTACTCCGGACAGCCTTTCTGGTGGGCAGCGCCAGCGCGTTGCGCTGGCCCGGGCGATCGTTGCTAATCCCACGGTTTTATTACTGGATGAAGCTCTTTCAGCCCTCGATGAACCATTGCGCGATAATTTGCGCCGCGAGCTGGTAACCCTGACGCAAAAGCAGCGCTTAACCACGGTGCACGTCACCCACGATCGCGCCGAGGCGCTGGCAATCGCAGATAGAGTCGTGGTTCTAGATGGCGGCGAAATCCAGCAGATTGCTACCCCACAACAGCTGCTGGAAAGTCCCGGAAGCCCGCTGGTCGCGGGATTTATTGCGGATGCCACAATAGTCCAGGCCGCTATCTCAGGAGGCCGCGTCGAGTGCCCAACCCTTGGCATTTCTTGGCCATTGAGTGAAGTCTCCGTGCGGGGCGAAGGCACTAAGGCCGCCATCCTACCGCACCACGCAACAATCGTGGAGGAAAACCATCCAGGTGCCACGGTTCCAGCAGTAGTTGACTCTGCCATTTACGAAGCCGGCCACTACTCCGTTACCGCCACCCATGGATCGGGAACCACATTCCGCACCACCGCGGACGATAAGCCAGCGATGGGACAAACGGTGCGCATCCGCTTCGCGCCGCCCTTGGTTTTTTAGATCACCACCCCGCAAGAACCATGACCAGCTCAGCGATGGCACGGTGCCGCCGTTTTGCAGCGGTTACACCCGCCGTCTTAAGCATAAAATTTTAGGCTAATACCGATCACAGCCGACACGGAACGCTGGTTATCACACCCATCTTCATCACCATGCTCTCAGAAGGCAGTGTCGTATATAGTCTGAACCCGCTTGAACTCTAAGCCATAAGTGAGAGCACTAAGCAATCCTGCATTGACCTTAACGGCGTGGAAATTTCGGTATACCGCGCCATCAATCCGGATGACGCCAGCATCTCGCTCGTCCGCCGGGAACGGCTAGTTATCGTTGGAGGGACACCTTTTGGCGGCCGTTGCGGGGTCTGCCGCAGTGGAGGTAGACGTCGTAACGTCCCAGCGCGCGGAGCCGAAATCTTTTGATGTGCACATGGAAGGCGACCGCGTAAATGAGGACGGGGCATCGCGCCAGTCGGAGGTTCGCGTGGGCTTCGATCTATCGTTCCCGGATACCCCCGAGGGCAACCAAGCGCGCAAGCTCGTGGACAACCTGATTCGCATCTCTCATGAGAAGGACTGCACGGTATCGCGCACGGTTGAGAACTCCACGCAAGTGACGTTTAGGAACGACTCAAAATAGTTTCCCGAAGTAAAAGCGCGACATGCGGTTGCACTCCGGGAATGCCCCAAGACCTCCTGCTATGGTGCAATTGTTAACTACTGTGACAAATGTGATTACTGCAGGAGCTCAACATGTCACCATCTTTCTCCCGTCGCGGCCTCTTAAAGGTCAGCGCTCTCGCCCTGACCGCAGGCGCCATCGGTTCTGCCGTTCCGAATGCAGCGGCGCTTGGACCGGTGCGCGGCACCATCATCGACTTCGCCGTCGGTGTTCCTTCCGCCGCAGGCATCAAGCGCGCGGGCCATCTCGGCGCCATCCGTTATGTTTCCAAGCGTCGCCCCGGCGCCGAATCCTGGATGACCGGCAAGCCCGTCACCTTGCAGGAAACCAAGGCTAACGCCGCGCAGGGCTTGGCGACGGCCTCCATCTACCAGTTTGGCCGTGCCGAAACCGCCGATTGGAAGCAAGGTGCCGCAGGTGCAGCCATCCACGCCCCGCAGGCTATTGCCCTGCACAGGGCAGCAGGCGGACCGACCAATCGCCCGATTTACATCGCGATTGACGATAACCCGACCCGCGCCCAGTACGACCAACAGATCAAGCCTTACCTACAGGCCTTTAGCCGCCTGCTTTCGGCAGCGGGCTACCAGACCGGCGTATACGGCAACTACAACACGATCGAGTGGTGCGTGCGCGATGGAATCGGCTCCTTCTTCTGGATGCACGATTGGGGTTCGAACGGCAAGATCCACCCACGCACCACGATTCACCAGCTGCCGGGCAACATGCAGCGCACCATCGACGGCGTGACCGTGGACATCAACGAGGTCTACGCCCGCGACTGGGGCCAATGGATGCCGGGTCAGAAGGCCCCGAAGGCCCCTGCTGCGCCAGCCAAGCCTTCCGCACCGAAGCCGGCCGCACCGGCACAGCCGGGCAACATCCCGGGTATCTCCCCGCAGTCTTCTGATGCGATGGGTGCGCTTAGCTCCCAGGTAGAGCACGCGGTGCCAGGCATGCGCCTGCCGCGAGTAAACCAGAACGGCATCTCCTACGGCGGCTCTTCCGTCTCCCAGGATCAAATCAAGGGAGCCATCGACCTAGCTTCTACTATTCAGAACGCTTTGAAGTAGCGCTTTCAGATTGAGCCGACGAGGTCGGCTCTTTCTTTTTGTCCTTCTTTTTCTTGTCGCTCTTCTTGCCGGCGTCGGTAGGCTCCTTGCTCTTATCCCCGCGCTTGGCCTTGCCACCGTCTTTACTCTGGCCCTTATCAGAGCCCTTCTTCTCAGACTTCGGCAGAGTCGAGGTCACGGTGATGGTCGTCTTGGAGGCAGGCGCAGAAGACTTCGAAGGACTTACAGGAGCAACGCTCTCACCGTTGAGCGCCTTTTGGTAGCGATCAGTACCCTTACGCAGGTTACTGCCCGTTACCTCGTCTTTCACAAAGTCCGTGAGATCATCGGCGCTACCATAGGTGGTAGCTGCAACAACGAAGTTCTTGCCAAAGGAAACCGAAGAGTGCAGAGTCTTGTCATTTGACCAGCCCCACTTGGTGCCCACTACATTTTGCAGTTTCGCCGTGCCGTAGTCCTGCTCGTATCCGTCTTCCGAGATGGGATCGGCGTGGGCCATCGCCACCAGGACCGGGTGGGTGGGGTTATCTTCCTTCAGCTGCACCACGAAGCGCACCACGTCATACATGGAGGTCACCGAGGTTCCCCATTGCTCACCGGCCTTCGTGGCCTGCAATCCATATTCCTTTGCCACGGAGTCAATGGAATTCGGGTACTTCTCAAAGAGTTCTTCTGCGCTTGTATCTGAGGAGCTGGCGATCATGTCTAAGGCTTCGTATTTATCCTCAAAGCTTCCCTTTTCGAGCACGTAGGTTGCGATATACAGCTTGATAAGGCTCAATGCTGGGCGCGGCTCATGCTCATTTGCCGTTGCCATACGCATTCCATCGCCGATGCGGTAGTAGCTCAGCTGCTGGTCTTTATTACCCTCGAGGAACTGACTGACGTCATCGGGGACGTCGGAAAGCGCAGGCTCCCCCAGCTCATGCCGAAGGTCGGACGCAGACGCATTGCTTGCCGACGCCGAGGCGGCCTTACTATCGTGCTGCTGCGACGGTGTACATGCGCACAACAGGCCGCCGGCGAGTGAAAACGCGGCGAGGGCGGTACCGACCTTCATCGGCACCGCCTTCGTTTTAGACAAAGAATCGAGCACGCATTAGATAATACTCAGTACTCTGCCAGGTTTAGTGGTTGACTGGGGCCTCCACGCCAACGCCGGTCAGAGACCGTACCTCCATCTCTGCGGACAGATCCTCAAAGTCATCCGGCGGGGTCAGGATGGAAACCAACCAGCCTGCGATGAATGCCAGCGGAATGGAAACCAGGCCCGGATTCGACAGTGGGAACAGCGCCCAATCCGCGTTCGGGAACATCGAGGTCTCAGAACCGGATACTGCCGGGGAGAAGAAGATGAGCAGCAGGCAGGAGATGACGCCGGTGTACATGGACGCCACCGCACCGGCCGTGTTGAAGCGACGCCAGTAAAGCGAGTACAGGATAGTCGGAAGGTTTGCAGAAGCCGCGACGGCGAAGGCGAGAGAGACCAAGAACGCGACGTTTTGAGTCATGGCCAGAATGCCCAGGATGATGGCGGCGATGCCGAGGACTACGACCGTAACCTGCGAGACACGGACCTGCTCCGACTCGGTGGACTCTCCCTTACGGATAACCGCGTGGTAGATATCGTGCGCGATGGATGCAGACGCGGTAATCGCCAGACCTGCAACTACTGCCAGCACCGTGGCGAATGCAACCGCCGAGATGACAGCCATGAATACCGAGCCGCCGAGTTCTAGCGCCAGAAGCGGAGCTGCGGCATTGGCCCCGCCCGGCGCGGCCAGGATGCGGTCCGGGCCTACGAGTGCCGCGGCACCGTAGCCCAGGATGAGGGTCATCAGGTAGAAAGCGCCGATGATGACGATGGCCCAGGTCACGGAACGGCGCGCCTCAGTTGCAGTCGGAACCGTGTAGAAGCGCATGAGCACGTGCGGCAGGCCGCCAACGCCGAGCACCAGAGCGATACCGAGGGAAACGAAGTCCAGCTTGGTGGTCAAAGTCTTTCCATACTTTAAGCCTGGTTCCATGATTTGAGAAGCTTCGTAGCCCTTCTCCTGGAGGTAATCCGAGCCCGCATGCATATCGACGGCGTCGGAGAACAAGGTGCTAAAGCCGCCCTTCACCGCAATGAAGGTCATAATGCACATCGCCACGACGCCGGTGACCAAGAGGACTGCCTTGATCATCTGCACATAAGTAGTGCCCTTCATACCGCCCACCAGAACGTAGACGATCATCAAAACACCCACGATGCCAACCACGACCGCCTGCCAGGTGAAGTCATGGATATCCAAAAGCACCGACACCAGGGAGCCTGCGCCGGCCATCTGCGCAATCAGGTAGAAAAGCGAGACAAAAAGCGTAGAGATGGACGCCGCCACGCGCACTGGACGCTGCTTCAAGCGGAAAGACAATACGTCCGCCATGGTGAAGCGACCGACGTTACGCATCGGCTCGGCGACCAGCATGAGTGCCACCAGCCAGGCCACGAAGAAGCCGACAGAATACAAGAATCCGTCATATCCGTTGAGAGCGACCGCGCCGACGATACCGAGGAAGGACGCGGCAGAAAGGTAGTCGCCGGAAATGGCCAAGCCATTCTGGCGGCCAGAGAAGGTGCCACCGCCGGTGTAGAAGTCCGAGGCCTTCTTCGTGGTCTTTCCTGCCCTTAAAACCACCCACATGGTGATGACAAGAAACGCACCAAAAACGGCGATGTTGAGCACCGGGTTTCCGGAGCCTTCTTGCGCCGCCTCAGCAGCTAGGTTGAAAGTCAGCATAATCTATCCCTCCAATGCCTCACGAATAGCTGCTGAACGCGGCTCAATTTTCTTGTTGGCGTACTTGACGTAGATCCACGTAATCGCGAACGTGGTGACAAATTGGGCGAGCCCGAATACGAGCCCCACGTTCCACCCACCGCCAATTTCGGTGCCCATGAATCCAGGCGCAAAGACGGCAGCCAACACGTAGATGACGTACCACAGGAAGAAGGCAATGGTCATCGGGAAAGTGAAGTTACGATATGCACCGCGTAACTGCTTAAACTGCGGGCTATCGCGCATCTCGATGAAGTCCTGCGCTGTCGGTTCGCGGCGCTCGAGCATCGAGGTAGGTGCGCTAGTCATGTCGCTCTCCTTGGGTTCTCAAGATTCCACACGAAAGTGATTAATGAACCACACGAGATAGAGATAGTGTGATGAATCACGTTTCGCCTTACGAGTAAGTTACCCAATTCACATTGCGAGGTTGTAAAGCTTGCCAATCGATTTTTGATTAGCAAGCCTTAGCTACCCCCTAACCCCATTGCTTACTGCACTTTTTAAAGCGTGGAAAGTACCCCCATATCTTTCAACGCTCGAGTTTGCAAACATTGCGAAAGGCCATATGTCAAGAAAAGGCGGCAGAGAACAATGCCGTTCCCTGCCGCCTCTAGGCCGTTTTCCGGGCCGCCTTTAGCGTTTAGCCCGGAAACTCACGCGGGTCCTTGTACAAGCGCCCAGCCGCGCCGTTATCGAGGGCGTCGATTGCCGCAATGTCGTCGTGGCTAAGCTCCAGCTGCGCGGCCGCCAAGTTCTCCTCTAGGCGCTCACGCTTGGTGGATTTCGGGATTACGGAAATCCCCTTGGCTAGAAGATAGGCGATTGCTACCTGTCCCGGGGTTGCCTCAAGGCGCTGCGCCACATTCTTGATCTCCGCATTGTTAAGGACCTCTCCCCTCGCCAGCGGCGACCATGCCTCTGTAACAATGCCATGTTCATCATGGAATTCTTGCAACTCCGGCTGGGTAAATCCCGGATGCAGCTCCACCTGGTTCAACACTGGAACGATACCCGTTCGCGCGATGATCTCCTGCAGCGTTTCCTCGTAGAAGTTAGCCACGCCGATGGAAGCGATCTGTCCCATGCCCTGCAGACGAGCCATCTCCTCAAAGGTCTCCACATAGAGTCCAGCCTGTGGCCACGGCCAGTGGATCAGGTAGAGGTCTAGGTAGTCCAGCTGCAGCTTCTTCAGCGATTCAGTAAATGCTGCGTCTACCCCCTTCGCCCCGTGGCTATCATGCCAGACCTTGGAGGTGATGAAGAGTTCATCACGGGTGACGTCACCGGCGCGCATCGCATCATTTAGGGCCTGGCCTAGCTCTGCCTCGTTCTCATACAAGGTTGCAGTATCGAAATGGCGGTAGCCGAGCTCGATGGCTTCACGCACCGCCGTGATACATTCCTGACCCGTCATCTTGTAGGTGCCCAGACCAAGCTGTGGCATCTCGCGATCATCATTAAAAGAGATAAATGGGACACTCATGGTTCCATTGTGCACGAGTTTCGCCACGCGTGACGCCGAAAAATTCAAGTTCTTGCGCCCGCAAAAAAGAAACTCCACCTTCTGCCCTAGCAATACGGGGGCAAAAGGTGGAGCCAAAAAAGAAACGTTATTTACGCACGCAGCAGGTCGATAACGAAGACCAAGGTGCGTCCAGCAAGTGGATGCGCTCCGCCAGCTGGGCCGTATGCCTTCTCCGGAGGGATGATGAGCTTGCGACGGCCGCCCACCTTCATGCCCGGGATACCTTCCTGCCAACCTGCAATGAGGCCAGTCAGCGGAAACTCGATGGACTGTCCGCGACCCCAGGAAGAGTCAAATTCCTGGTTGTCCTCATACGAGACGCCCACGTAGTGAACCTCAACAAAGCCACCCGGCTGTGCCTCTGCGCCGTCGCCGACGATGATGTCCTCGATAACTAGCTCAGTCGGGGCCGGCTCAGTATGAGCCTCAATTACGGGCTTATCCATTGGGGAAAATCCTCCTTGGGAAACGTTTGTGATATCGATTCGGCGCCTAGTTGTCTCGCTTTTAGGCCGAGAACTAGGCCTGCACGAACGGCGAAAGCCGAATCGCAGTGTGCCCAGTATAAGGGTTCATCTGCGATTCGGCTTTATTTGGCCTACGCAATGACTTGTTTTGTCATCATTTCGTGACTAAAGCCTTGCAATTCAAAGGGCCTATTATGCACGCTCAGCGCGCGGGGAAACGGTGCGCAAGGTCTCGCCGGTGTAGATCTGACGCGGACGGTTGATCTTGGTGTTCAGCTCCAGCTGCTCGCGGTACTGAGCGATCCAACCCGGAAGGCGGCCGATGGCAAACAGGACGGTGAAGAAGTCCGTTGGGAAGCCCATGGCGCGGTAGATAAGGCCGGTGTAGAAGTCGACGTTCGGGTACAGCTTGCGGGAAACGAAGTACTCGTCCTCCAGAGCGATCTTCTCGAGCTCCATTGCCAGATCCAGCATTGGGTCGCCGCCCAAGTGCTCGAGGATCTCGTGTGCGGTCTCCTTGACGATGGCTGCGCGTGGGTCGTAGTTCTTGTACACGCGGTGGCCGAAGCCCATCAGACGGACGCCCTTTTCCTTGTTCTTCACGCGGTTCATGAAGTCAGTTGCGTCGCCGCCGTTGTTCTTCTGGATTTCATCGAGCATCTCGAGAACGGCCTGGTTTGCGCCACCGTGTAGCGGGCCGGACAGAGCGTTGATACCGCCGGCGATAGCAACGAAGAGGTTTGCCTGTGCGGAACCGATCATGCGGACGGTAGAGGTGGAGCAGTTCTGCTCGTGGTCTGCGTGCAGGATGAGCAGCTTGTCCAGAGCCTTTGCGACGACTGGGTCGACGTTGTACTCCTCGGTTGGGTAACCGAACATCATGCGCAGGAAGTTCTCGCGTGCGTTCAGGTTGTTGTCCGGGTACATGTAAGGCTTGCCCTGGGACGCGCGGTAAGCGTATGCAGCCAGCATCGGAACCTTAGCCAGCAGGCGGACGGTTGCCTTGTCCAGCTGCTCCTCATCCAACGGGTTGAGCTGATCCTGGTAATAGGTGGAGAGAATGTTAACGGAGGATGCCAGAACCGCCATCGGGTGCGCATTGCGCGGGAAGATGTTGAACTGCGCCTTGAAGTCCTCATCCAGCAGGGTGTGGTGGCGAATTTCATCGTTAAAAGCGCTCAGCTGCTCCTGGTTTGGCAGCTCGCCCTTGATGAGGAGGTAGGAAACCTCGTTGAAGGTGGCGTTGTTTGCCAGATCCGCGATGTCGTAGCCGCGGTGGCGCAGGATGCCTTCCTCACCGTTAATGAAGGTGATCTTGGACTCGGTGGAGCCGGTAGCGGCGTAGCCGGGGTCAAAGGTTACGAGGCCAGTCTCATTGCGAAGCTTGCCAATATCAAAGCCAGAGTCACCTTCGGTGGACTGCTTGATATCCATCTCGTACTCGCCACCTGGGTAGTGGAGAACAACCTTGTTGTCTTCAGAAGCCACTTGTTGATCCTTTCTCAACACTTAAAACACCGGCTCCAAACCGGCATTACGTTTTAAATCTCTTCACACTTTATCAAAATTTGTGACGCTGCCAACATCCTAAACTTTTAACGTTTACCAATAGGATGACCGAAATTAGGTTAGACTGTGCCTCATGCTCCACACAGAACCGACTTTACCTGCAGATCTTCTCCCCATCGACGGTCGCTTCGGATGCGGCCCTTCCAAGGTACGGCCCGCCCAAATTGAGGCAATTACTGCGGGGGCTAAATCCATCATCGGCACTTCTCATCGCCAGCTCGCCGTGAAAAACGTGGTGGGTTCGATTCGCGAGGGATTGCGAGATCTATTCAAGCTTCCAGACGGCTATGAGATTATTCTTTCGGCAGGCGGCGCCACCGCTTTTTGGGACGCCGCGACGTTCGGCCTCATCGAAAATAGGTCCGCGCATTTGACTTACGGAGAGTTCTCTTCGAAGTTTGCCAAGGCAAGTATTGGTGCACCGTGGCTCACAGCGCCCATCGTTTACGACTTCCCCGCCGGCACCGCTCCCGACCCGCGCACGGTGGATTTCGGCGATGCTGACGTTGTGGCGTGGGCACACAATGAGACCTCGACGGGCGCGATGGTTGAGGTGCTGCGCCCACAGCCGAATAATCCGGAGCAACTCGTTGTCATCGATGCGACGTCGGGCGCTGGCGGATTGCCCGTCACGATGGCCGAGGCTGACGTCTACTATTTCTCGCCGCAGAAGTGCTTCGCATCCGAAGGTGGGCTCTGGCTCGCGGCGGTCTCCCCTGCTGCGATTGAACGCATCGCAAAGCTTAATGCTGCACAACGTTATATCCCGGCTTTCCTGAACCTGCAGACCGCCGTGGATAACTCGCGCAAGAACCAGACCTATAACACTCCAGCCGTGTCTACTCTTCTGATGCTGGAAAATCAGGTCCGCTGGATGAACGACAACGGCGGGCTCGACGGTATGGTTACGCGCACCACCGCTTCCTCCACCATTGTTCATGACTGGGCCGCATCGCGAAAAGAGGCCAAGCCTTTCGTCGCCGAGCCCGCTGGCCGCTCGTTAGTCGTGGCAACCATCGACTTTGACGAGACCGTGGATGCTACGGCCTTAGCCAAGGCCTTGCGGGCGAACGGCATCGTGGATGTCGAGCCTTATCGCAAGCTGGGGCGCAACCAACTGCGAATTGGTATGTTCCCCGCGATTGAGCCAGACGACGTCGCCAAGCTCACGCAAGCAATCGACTACCTTCTGGATAGGCGCTAAGAGCAACTGACAGGGCTTTTCCAGCCAACATGCCCTGCGTTCTTCATAAGGCGCGGGGCTTTTCTGGGTTAAAGTGGATTTCATCACACGCGCCCCGTTGGGGTGTGAATCGATTGCACTAGTCGCAATGCCTAGATGCGGTTTTAAATAAACTGTCAGTATCTAAATCCGTTGTCCGAATCCGTCGACAAGCAAAAGGAGCGCCCCTCAATGCGCGAGCTCTTCCTCGCAAAAAGCGACTCAACCACTACTTCTTTGGTCATGGAAACCGAAGAAGGCGAAGAGTTTTTCCTGGCCGTCACCGACGATCTCCGCGAGATTCTAGGCGCACCTAAGTCAGAGGATGACGCATGGGGCAAGGTCTCCAAGCTCCCGTTCGCGGCGGAAGCAGATGACTCTACGGATACTGCAGATTCTGTGAATTCTGTAGCATCCAGCGACGCAGACTCGGCTGCAAGCACGACCTCCGCTGACGAAAACGAACAGCGCGACGCGGAAGCAAAGAAGGATGACGACGAGGCATCCACCGCGGCTGAGTCCACTGACTCCACTGCGCCCGCTGCGCCACAGCTGACCACAACCACTCCGGCGCCTATTTCGCAGCCGCGCTCTGGCATGCGTGACCACGGCGACTCCCGCCCGCACGCAATCAGCCTGCGCCCGGCGGAAATTCAGGCCCGCATCCGCGCTGGCGCATCTGCCGCAGAGATCGCCGAGGAAATTGGCGCCCCCGAATCCCGCATCGAGCCTTTCGCACACCCGGTACTGCTGGAGCGCGCCCGCATTGCCGACGTCGCCAAGCAGGCCCACCCCATCCGCGAAGACGGCCCGGCCAAGCTGACTCTCTGGGAGATTCTCGCCACGGCCTTTGCCGCACGCGGCCACTCCCTCTCGGAGTCGACCTGGGATGCTTACCGCCATCAGGGCGAACCGTGGATCCTTCGCATCACGTGGAAGGCCGGCCTTTCTGAGAACGAGGCGGAGTGGACCTTTAAGCAGTCCATGTCCTCACCGGCTACCGTGGAGGCCCGTAACTCCGTTGCCGCCGATCTCACCGACCCTGACTTCGTACAACCAGTGCGTTCCCTGACTTCCGTCGGCCGCGGCGAGCGCTATGACAAAGCCATAGACGGCGAGACGCCGAGCGCAGTCACCAATATCACCGACTTCACTGCACCGACGGTCGTACCGGATCCGCAACCTGCTGATGTCGAAGCGGACTCCGCCGATGCAGACTCCGGCGCTACCGGCGCGGCCCGCCCTGCTGGCGCCGCTGAAACTCAGGCTTCTGGTTCAAAGGCCTCCACAGCTACCGAATCTGCGTCGGATAAGTCGAAGGCAGAAAGCACCGATGAAGAGTTCCTGCAGAACCCATCGCCGGAGCCAAAGCCAAAGAGCCGCCGTCGCCGGGCTACGACCCCGCACTGGGAAGACGTCCTGCTCGGAGTGCGCTCTAACACCAAGCGTCCGCGCGAGTGAACGCGAGTGGATTGACAGCCAAGAAAAGTAATTAAGCGAGTTTTTACCGTGAACCCTAAACCTGTTCTCACTCTCTGGTACGTCACTGTCGAAGATCCCGCTGCTGTGCTGCGGGAGGAGCCAAAGGCCGATCGCGGCTTTGGCCGGAAATTCTTGGCACAACTCAATCCCAACCTGCCCGTAACCCCCATCGGGCAATTTCCTCTCAATCGCTCTGCCCAGGCTGGCGATAGCGAGTACTACATCGGCGGATACCCTGGCGTTACCGTGGTTCAGACGGTCATCGAGGAAGAATCCATGGTGCTCTCGCGCCTTCCAGAGCAACTCTTGAAGGCGGTTCCCGCGCTCGAAATCTATGCCTTCGTCTCGCAGGAAAGCACCGGCTATGCCGGTTTTGCGCACTGGACGGCCGGTGAGCTCAAGCGCTGCCTGTGCGGTACGCGCTTTAACCTGCAGGAAGACTCCGGCCTACCAGAGCCCTTTGAGGCGCCGTTCTGGGCCGGCGAAAAATACGAACCGGTCGGCGGTATCTCTCTGCCTTTCGAACCACAGGGCATCACCGAAGCAGCGCAGTCTTATTGGCTCGGCGTGGAAGTAAATGACCAAGGCCCCGACCTCGACGTCGTGGGTTATGCCACCGACGGACGGCCCGAGCCCAAGGTCGCGCCAAAGAAGCCGGAGCGCAGCCTCGGCGCCATCGCCTCTGCTTCCGTGTCCAAGCTCGGCTTCAACGACTACGACGATTACGAGGCCCACGACCAAGAACCAGAGTCCACTGGCGAGGAAATCCTCGAAACCGCCAAACGCCTCGGCGGGCTAATCAGCAGCTACGTGCGTCAGACCTCGAAGTCAATTCGGGAGCGCTGGCGCTCATAGAAAGCGATGGCCGCTGAGGTAGCCACGTTGAGCGAATCTGTACCTGGGGCCATCGGTATGCGTGCGCGCACATCGGTGGCCTTCATCGCATGTTCGGTAAGGCCGGGGCCTTCTGCGCCCACGAGCAGAGCAGCCTTAGTTGCACCCCTGAGCGCCTCCGCGAGATGAACGGCTTCTGGGTGCGGGGTCAAGGAAACGAGGCGGAAGTCGGCGTCGCGAAGCGCCTGCAGAGAACGCTGCCACGTGGTGTATCCGCCGTCCAGATGGGCAAAAGGCAAACGCAGCACATGGCCCATGGAAACGCGCACCGAGCGACGATAGAGCGGGTCTGCTGCGCCCGAGCCCAACAGCACGGCGTCAACGTCCATGCCCGCCGCGTTGCGGAAGATGGCGCCGATATTTTCGTGGTCACCCACGCCCTCAAGCACCACCACGGTGCTTGCCGTCTTCAAGATCTCATCCAAGCTCGGCTCTGGCGCGCGGTCTGCGGCAGCCACCAGCCCACGGTGCATATCAAAGCCGGCGACGGCCGCGAGAGTTTCTCGCGAGACCTCGTACATCGGGCAACCTGGATCCCCATACTCTTCCACGTAGGCATCCAGCTTTGCGCCAAAACCTACGACACAGCGCAGCGGGAAACGCGAGTCAGCCAGGCGGGAGACCACCAGATGACCTTCGGCAATGACAAGACCCTCGCCTTTCTTGTCCGACTTATTCAAGTCACGGACGTCATCAAGGCGAGGGTCTAAAGGGTCAGCAATTACTTCACGCATGCACGCTAGCTTAGCGCGTTGGTCAGCGGAGCCATGCCGAAGTAGACCACGAAGAGCGCGGCGATGAGCCACATGAGCCAGTGCACCTGCTTTGCCTTACCGGCAAACGCAGACATCAGGGCGAAGGCGATGAAGCCCACGCCGATGCCGTTTGCAATGGAGTAGGTAAACGGCATGACCACGATGGTGAGGAAGGCCGGGATGGCAACTTCCATCTTGGTCCATTCGATGTCCTTGAGCTGGCTTGCCATCATTACGCCGACGATGACCAAAACCGGAGCGGCCGCTTCGATAGGAACGATCTCATAGAGCGGAGTCAAAAACATCGCGAGCAGGAAGATGACACCCGTAGTGATGTTGGCCAGGCCGGTCTTCGCGCCGTCGCCAATGCCGGCTGCGGAATCCGCAAAGACGGTGTTGGAGGAAACCGAGCCCAGACCGCCGGCGATGGCGCCGGCGCCTTCTACCACCAGTGCGGTGCGCATGTCTGGCAGGTTGTCATTCTCATCAACCAGACCCGCCTGCTTGCCCAAGCCATTCATGGTGCCCATGGCGTCGAAGAAGTTCGTCAGCAGCAGGGTGAAGATAAGAAGTACGGTGGCCACGACGCCGAGCTTGGTTAAAGCACCCACGAGGCTGACCTCGCCCACGATGGACAGATCCGGCAGGCCGCCGAAGGAACCAGGAATCTCTGGTGTTGCCATGCCCCAGTCCTCAGAGCCGAAGATGGCCTGGAGGATCATCGCGATGACGGTGGTGATGACGATGCCCAAGAACAGGCTGCCGCGGACCTTGCGGATAACCATGAAGGAACAAAGCAAAAGGCCTAGGACGAAGACGAACGCCGGCCAGGTGGAAATAGAGCCATTGATGCCAAGGCCCACCGGAACCGTGGTGTGCGCTTCATCGGGGACACGCGTTACAAAACCGCCATCAACGAAGCCGATGATGGCGATGAACATGCCGATGCCCACGCCCATCGCAGCCTTCATCGAGGCCGGAATGGCATCGAAGACCGCTTGACGGAAGCCCGAGATGGCGAGCAAAACAATGATGATGCCTTCGAGTACCACCAGTCCCATGGCGTCTTTCCACTCCAAGCCCTTGGTGGAGACCATGGTGACGGCAACAAAGGTATTCATACCCAGGCCCGCCGCCATGGCGAATGGATAGCGCGCAATCGCGCCGAAGGCAATGGTCATGATGCCGGCGATTAACGCGGTAGCTGCAGCGACCTGCGGAATGCCCAAGGTATGGCCCGCAGCATCGGGCGAGGTGCCGAGGATGAGCGGGTTGAGAAGAATGATGTAGGCCATCGCGAAGAACGAGACCACGCCGGCGCGAACCTCAGTTCCGATTGTGGAACCGCGTTCAGAGATTTTGAAATAACGATCGAGAGCAGCGTTCATCGCTTTTGAGACAGCCCCTTTACCTAGTGCCAGGAGGATTGAGTTTTACTGGCCTTAGTAAAGTATTTGCGACTCCAGAAAGCAAACCACGAAAGCGCTAGTAGATAGGTTTTTCGTCATCAAAAGCGGTTTCGGTCACGGATCCTTCTTCCCGGATTTTTGTCTCCGAATGCGCGCCGCATCCGTATCTTGCGTGCACTACACGGCCATCGGCCGAAAATTCGTTAGCGCACACACCAAAATTATTCATCAGCTCCAAATAGAAAGCACAGGTCTTACACTGCAGCGGCGCTTGCGCGGCCATCTCGGTATTAGGGCCAAAGGAGCCAGTGCGCCACCTCTTTTTCGCCTCGTCTAAGCCTTTTGCGGAAAGCTTGCCGTCTTCCAAGCGTTCGTCGTAAGGCGCAGGCGGCATCAGATCGCCCGGGCCCAAATCTCCCGGACGCACGCGCTCGTTATACGGCACCCACTCCGGGGCTTGCAGTGCCTGTTGCCCCGGCACCAGCGCTACCTCGTTAACGGTGATAAAACGCGAGCCCTCCGCGCAGGCCACAACCGCTTGCCATTCCCAGCCTGGGTAGCCTGGCATATCTGCTTCAAAGCGATGGGTTGCGACGTTACGGCCTAGCCCTGCGACTCCGCGGTGCTTGCCGACGCCGCCCTCTCCTACTTCTTCCACTGCAGCGCAAGCGATGCGCACGGCGGTCTTGTTAAGAAGTGGGTTCGTTGGCTCATTCTGCTTAGTCACGCACTACATTATCCATGACATCGTGCACAATGACTTCCATGGGTTCTTC
Organism: Corynebacterium sp. HMSC08C04; assembly: GCF_001807495.1. Taxonomy (NCBI): domain Bacteria; kingdom Bacillati; phylum Actinomycetota; class Actinomycetes; order Mycobacteriales; family Corynebacteriaceae; genus Corynebacterium; species Corynebacterium sp. HMSC08C04. Next base: position 19,184 of record NZ_KV789203.1, read on the forward strand.
TAAATCTTCTCTCACTTTGACTTCCACCGCCGTTTTAAGCGCGCTTAGCGCAATCGGCCTGCTTGCCGGTTGCAGCAGTTCAGAGGGCGATTCGCCGGCTCAAGAAGGAACAAACGTGCCACGCGAAGTTGAGCATCTATCCGTTTCCATCAAGGAGCACACTGCCATGCTCCCCGATTCTTTTACCCAGGGCCTCGAAGTTGATCCCGAGGGCAAGCTGTTGGTGGGAACAGGACTATACGGGCAATCCCGGTTACTGCGCCTGCAACCCGGCGCGAAGGCACCCGAGCAGGAAGTGTCACTGCCCCCTTCTTTGTTCGGTGAGGGCATCACGCAAACCCAGGATGCGATTTGGCAGTTGACGTGGAAGGCGGGCGAGGCCATCAAGCGGGATCCCGTGACCTTCGAAGAGACCGGCCGCGCTCGCTATGAGGGCGAGGGCTGGGGATTGTGTGCCGCGGGCGAGGATAAATCTGAGCTCATCATGTCTGATGGAAGCAACGAGCTGCGACATCTTGATGCCCAAACTTTCGAAGAAACTGCACCGCGGACCCCCGTTACCCTGGAGGGCCAGTCAGTAGAAGAGATCAATGAGTTGGAATGCGTGGACGGCCAGGTCTTTGCGAATGTGTGGATGAGCGAGGATATTTTGCGCATTGATCCCACAAGCGGCGAGGTCACCGCGGTTATTGATGCTGCGGGACTGAATAAATCTGGGCCGCAAACCCAAAACGATGTGCTCAATGGCATCGCCCATATTCCAGGAACGGAAGAATTCTGGATTACTGGTAAGCGGTGGGTTGATTTGTATCGCGTGACCTTCGAGTAGGATTCTTTGCCATGGCAACCCGTAAGGAAGCAAGGAAGAAGTCGCTGCTGCAGCTTTTGGCGCTGATTATCGCCGTGGCAGTCATTGTGGTCTCCGTGGTCTTATTCCAGAATTGGTGGAATAGCCGCCCAGGTCCTGAGCCGCAGGACATCACCGTCAAGGCCAGCGTGGGTGAGAAGAGTCTCGACGTTGCACCTTATATGGTCTGCGAGCTGGGCACCGAATGCCCTGAGGGCGAGGCTCCAAACCTCACCGTGGGCAAGGATGACACCCTGCATCTAGAGATCCCAGAAGAGATCTCCAACCACGAGTGGCGCATCCTTTCCATCTACGATGACCCGGCGGCTAACGACGAGCAGATTCACGGCGCCGGCGATTCTTCTACCGTGGACGTTCCGGGTTCTGTTGACCCCATCAAGGCTTCTACAGGCAAGCGTCCGCGCCTGATGGTGGTCGAGATTTCCTCGCTGATGATTGGCACCGATGGCAAGGGCGAGGAGGCGCCGTTTAGCACCGTGTGGTCCCTTTCAACGATGTCTGACAAGGAGCTTGCCGAGGCCACAAAGACCGCTGCACCTGATAAGTCCACCGAGCCGAGCAAGGCTGCTTCCAAATAAACGCAGCCTGCAAAAAAGCGCGAGCCCAACTTCTAGATTCCCACAAGGGGAGACGAAGTTGGGCTCGCGCTTTTGCTTGATTTTTAGCTATCCAAATCCTTGGCGATGGCACGCAGGATTTCAGCGACCTGACGGCCAGTCTTGCGCTCTGGATAGCGCCCCTGCGCCAGCACCGGCTGCACCTGGGTTTCCAGCAGCGTCATTACATCGGAGAGCATGCTCGACAGCTCGTCCGGCTTACGGGAAGGAGTACGGCGGCGCGGCTTGTCCAAGACCTTGACACGCAGTGCCTGTGGACCGCGGCGGCCTGCCGCGAAATCAAAGTCGATCCGCTGGCCTTGGACCAGCTCGTCGACGCCCTCGGGCAGCACGTTGCGGCCGACGTAGACATCCTCATCGCCGGGGTTGCTCACAAAGCCGTAGCCCTTGTCAGCATCAAACCACTTAACTTTGCCGATTGGCACGCCCCTACTCGCTTTCTTACTCGGGAATAAAGAGAATTATTCTAACTCCTATAACACAGCAATTAAAGTTACTGTCACATAAACAACACACGTTACATCGGTGATCTAATTCACATTTTCGTCACGACCTGCGTAAATGCGATGCGCTCTCAGAGGAAAGACGCCATACCGAGTCAGCTACGTGACTATTTCGTTATAAACCGTTACTGTTTGAGGAAGGCACTTGGCCGCCAGCGAGGAAGTCTCGCCCCCACACGCAGTCCGGGCTTCCCCGTGGCGGCCGATATTTGTGCAAGACAACTTTAAAGCAATTACTTTTGCCGGACTGAGCACAACGTGGGCGCGAGAAATCTAGAGAAGAGGAATACTTTTAATGGGACGCCACTCCGCTAAGAACAACTCGTTCGCTACCAAGTTCGCAGCTTCCACCGTCGCCGTCGGCGCCGCTGCAGCCATCATGGCACCGACCGCATCCGCTGCTCCGGATTCCGACTGGGACCGCCTCGCACAGTGTGAGTCCGGCGGAAACTGGGCAATCAACACCGGCAACGGCTACTACGGCGGTCTGCAGTTCTCCGGCCAGACCTGGTCCGCATTCGGTGGCGGTCAGTACGCACCGACCGCAAACCAGGCAACTCGCGAGCAGCAGATCGCTGTCGCTGAAAAGATCCTGGCTTCCCAGGGCTGGGGCGCATGGCCCGCTTGCTCCGCTTCCTTGGGACTGAACTCCGCGCCAACCCCGCGTGACGCCGCTCCGACTCCGGCTCCAGCACCGGCTCCAGTTCAGCAGGCAGCTGCACAGCCTTCCGACGAGCTGGCTGTTGACGCTCTCTACAAGATGGTCGAGGACACCGCAGCTAAGTACGGCCTGGCTATCCCGGCTGAGTTTGCAAACCAGTACAAGGCAAACCGCCACAACTTCGACGCGTTCTACTCCGCGAACCGCCAGTTCATCGATCCGATCGCTCAGCTCATCGAAAACCTCTAAGGCTTTTCAAACTAAAGCTGCGCAGATTCGCGTTTAAAGCTCCCAGCCGCAGGTGGAACTTTCCAGTTCCTTCTGGCTGGGAGCTTTTGGCTTTCTTAGCGTACGAAAAATGGCCCCACCACAAGGCGGCCGCTGAAGGGCGCGCGGTGGGGCTAGGCCTGCGTTAGGCTAAAAGCTTTTCTTCTAAGTAAGAGCTTTTAGCGGTTAACGCGGGTGTATGGGTGCACGTAGTTGAGCTTCTCCGCCGGCATTGGCAGGATCAGATCGTCACCGAACGGGCTGGATGCACCAGCGAACGGCGCGTAGATTTCGGTAATTGCGTGCTCGCGATTTTCATTCTTCGGCCAAGCCGGGGATACGAAGCCATTCTTCTTATTCGACATAGGCCTTATTATTCCAAACCCCGGCCCAAAAAGTAACTCAATAACCCACTAAACTTATTCGCCACCATGACCCCACCTCACAGCACTTCCTCCGCGACGGTCCAATTCCGCACGTGGCTTGCAGATCTTGACCAAGAGCAGCTTTCGACGCTGCTTGGCTATCGCAGCGATGTGCTCTCACCGCTACCCCCGGGAATCGCCCCGTTGGCAACGCGCCTTAGCCTGACCACTTCCCTAGCGCGCGCACTCGCGCAGTGCGATGCCGAGTTGCTTGCTACTGCCGAGGACATCGCTTTGCGGGGCGGCGAACTGGAACCCGTAGAGATTTTGGCCCCAGAGCCAACCGCACGGCTGCTCGAGCGGGGCCTCGCATTCGAAGTGGAAGCACAGGGCGTATGCCTTGCCCCAGGGCTCATGCAGGCGCTTCCCACCGGGTGGTCGCTGCTGCATCAGAGCACCACCGACCCCGAGGAGATCGCGGCACTGCCCGAGGATGAGGCACGGATTCTGCAAACCCTGGCCGCCTCTGGCGGAGTGGGCGCTACTCGCGACGCAGCTCCCGATGCTGATCCCACGCGCCCAATCCCCCGCCTTTTAGCCAAGGGCATTCTCACCCGCGTCGATTCCCGCACCGTGCGCCTGCCGCGCGCCGCCCGTCGCGCGCTAGAGGGACACAGCCCCGAGCTCATTCCGCTGCGCCCAAGCGGCCGTGCCGGCACCCCGCCACTAGAGAAGAAGACGGGGGAAGCAGGCGCCGCCGCTGGGCTGCAAGTAGTTCGCGAGCTGGAAAGACTCATCGATCTTGTCGGTGCTCGACCCATCGAGCTTTTGAAAGACAAGACTGTAGGCGTTCGCCCGCAGGCCCAACTCGCCAAGGAACTCGGTATCACAGAGCTGGAGCTGCGCCGCCTGGTTTGCCTCGGCTTTTCCGCGCGTCTCTTAAGCCGCGGCGAACCGAAGGGCTTGGAGGGCAACTTCTTAGCACCTACCCAAGGCGCACAGGAATGGCTAGATGCCGGCCTGTCTGAGAAGTGGAGCCTGCTCCTCGATGCCTGGCAGTCCTCTACCTGGCAGCCTTGGGCCGAAGGCCGCCTGCTTTCCACCGAAAGCGTCTCTGAGCATTTGGCCCGCCACCGCCGCACGGTGATGGACGTCTATGCCCACGCCTCAGTCCCACTTAGCAAAGAGGAATTTTCCGAAGAGCTGCGCTTCCGCGCCCCGCTTTTTACAACGCACACTAAGTCCTCCACCATCGATGCCCTCGTTGCCGAAGCTGAATGGATCGGAGCCATTGCGCTAGGCCAAGCCACCCAGGTGCTGCTGGATCCTGCGGCCACGCATACCCTTACCCCGGAAGAAGTGGACTACTTCATCATCCAGGGCGATCTCACGGTCTTGGTTCCCGGACCGCTAGAGGCCAGCGCGCATCGCCGGTTGGGAGATCTCGCGGACTTGGAATCGCCAGGCCTAGCCAGCGTCTACCGTATTAGCGAGTCCACTCTGCGCCGCGGCTTGGACGTAGGCATGACGGCGCAAGAGATCACCGACTTCTTCGCCGCCCACAGCGAGGTGCCTCAAACCCTCGAGTTTCTCATCCACGACGTCGATAGGCGCCACGGCACGCTGCGCTCCGGCCCTGCGCTGGCGTACCTCCGCAGTGAAGATCCCGCCCTTCTCGAAATGGCGGTGCGGGCGGTGCCAGAACTGCGCCGCATCGCTCCTACCGTCGCAATATCGCAAGTGCGCGTCGGTGAGCTGCTGGAGAAACTGCGCGCCCACGGACTTGCTCCCGCCGGCGAAGATGAAACAGGTGCTTCCCTGAATATGGCGCTCGAGCCCTACGCACTACCTACTCCGGCACCTCGCAAGGCTGGCCCCACTCGCCCGGATCCGACGAGCGTCGCCAAGGCTTTGCTTGATACCGAATCACCCGCGCCCACCGCAGCGGACGAATCCAGCCTCGACGTCCTTCACGCTGCTGCCCGCGGCGGGCGCCCCGTCAAGATCACCTATGCGGATAAGAACGGCAATTCTAAGTCCAGGACTGTAAAGCCGCTGTCCGTCGCCGGAGGTCAGGTCGATGCCACCGGCACCGATGGTTCCACCATCCGCTTCCCTTTGCACCGCATCACTGCCGTGGAACTCGCTTAGCGCCAGCAGGGCGATCGGGGCTATACTTTTGGCTTTCTACCATTGGCGAACCTGTACAAAGGAGCAAGTAGATGCCCGGACCGCTCATCGTGCAATCTGACAAGACGGTGCTCTTGGAGGTCGACCACGAAGACGCTGCCGCAGCCCGCATCGCGCTTTCGCCCTTTGCAGAACTAGAGCGCGCGCCAGAACACGTTCACACATATCGCATCACGCCGCTGGCGCTGTGGAACGCCCGCGCCGCGGGCCACGACGCCGAGCAGGTGGTCGACGTGCTCGAGCGTTATTCGCGTTTCCCGGTTCCGCAGGCGCTGCTTATCGACGTCGCGGAGACCATGTCGCGCTACGGCCGCGTGCGCCTCCACTCGCATCCGGCGCACGGCCTCATCTTGGAATCTGCCGAGGTTCCGATCCTCGAAGAACTCGCGCGGCACAAGAAGGTCAGCCAACTGCTGGGCGCTCGCATCGATGACAGCACATTCGCCGTGCCGCCTTCGCAGCGCGGCCGCCTCAAGCAGGAGCTGCTCAAGGCCAACTGGCCCGCCGAGGATCTTGCCGGTTACGTCGACGGCGAGTCCCACCCCATCTCTTTGGTGGAGGAAGGCTGGGCGCTGCGCGATTACCAATCCTATGCCGCAGAATCCTTCTGGTCCGGCGGCTCCGGCGTGGTCGTGCTGCCCTGTGGCGCCGGCAAGACCATCGTGGGCACGGCGGCGATGGCCAAGGCCCAAGCCACCACGTTGATCCTGGTTACCAATACAGTGGCCGGACGCCAGTGGCGCAACGAGCTGCTGCGGCGTACCTCATTGACCGAGAACGAGGTTGGCGAATACTCCGGTGAAAAGAAGGAGATCAAACCGATCACAATCGCCACCTATCAGGTGGTAACCCGCAAGACGAAGGGCGAATACCGCGCCCTTGAGCTCTTCGACTCCCGCGACTGGGGTCTAATCATCTACGACGAGGTCCACCTGCTTCCTGCTCCCGTGTTCCGCATGACTTCGGATCTCCAATCGCGCCGCCGCTTGGGCCTTACCGCCACGCTCATCCGCGAGGACGGGATGGAGGGAGACGTCTTCTCCCTCATCGGCCCCAAGCGCTACGACGCCCCGTGGAAGGAGCTCGAAGCCGCCGGCTACATCGCCACGGCGGAGTGCATCGAGGTACGCGTTGACATGGACGCCGAGGAGCGGATGCTCTATGCCACGGCGCAGGCGCGGGATCGCTACCGAATCGCGGCGTCGTCAAGCGCAAAGCACCGTGCCGTGGATAAGATTTTGGCCAAGCATGCTGGCCAGCAAGCACTCATCATTGGTGGTTACGTGGAGCAACTGGAAGAACTCGGCTCGCACTTGGGCGCGCCAGTAATCGACGGCAAGACCTCGAACTCCAAGCGTGAAAAGCTCTTCCAAGCTTTCCGCGACGGCGAGGTGCAAACACTCGTGGTCTCCAAGGTGGCAAACTTCTCCATTGATCTTCCCGAAGCTGCCCTAGCTATTCAGGTCTCCGGCACCTTCGGCTCGCGGCAGGAAGAAGCCCAGCGCCTAGGACGCCTCTTGCGCCCGAAGGAAGACGGTAAGGAAGCAAAATTTTACACGCTCGTCACCCGTGATTCCGTGGATGCGGACTATGCGCTCCACCGCCAGCGCTTCTTGGCGGAACAGGGATACGCGTACCGTCTCGTCGACGAAGTAGACTTATGACCTGATGAAGATTTTCAAGTTTCAGGTCGACGAGACCTACGCCAAGAAGAACAATGAACTCCTGCGCGATTCCGCGCGCCTGCGCAACTCCGGCCTCATCATGGGCTTGCTGCTCATCATCGGTGCCGCTGCGGTCTACATGACTGTGGATGCGGACTGGGGATTTACCATTGGCCTCGGTATGTTGCTCTTCGGCATCCTCGTGGCCATCGTGGGCGTTGCAGCCGCGCGCCAGGTTGGCACCGCACAGCACCTCTATGATTCCTACCCGCTGGCACCAGCAGTGGTAGCTGAGGTCAACGAACGTGACATGGTGCTGATGGCGCTAGTGAACACCAACGTTGATCCCGGGCTTCCGCCGCGTTGGGCAGCTTGCCTGCGCACCGTTACTTCCGTGCCAGGTGTCAAGCGCACTGTGGGCACAAAGCTGCCGGTTGCCGCAGTTTCCGGTCACCGCAACAACAGCGATAAAGAACACTGGCAGCAGGTCACCCCGATGCCCATTGCATGGGGCACGCCGGACGCTGAGGTCGTCACCATGGCGCGTAAGGCAATCCCGGAAGACCAGTGGCAAAAGCTTGACCGCGCCCGCAAGCGCCTCAATGATGTGAAGGCCACCCGTTACGATCTCTTAGTGCTCTAATGACGGTTAAACGTCTGCAGCAATTTGGCGAGACCATCTTCGCCACCATGACCCAGCTGGCAATCGATAATGACGCCATCAATCTGGGACAAGGCTTCCCGGACTCTGATGGGCCAGAGCGCATGCTGGAGATCGCGCAGGAGCAGATTGCGACGGGAAATAATCAATACGCTCCCCTGCGCGGGCGCCCTGAGCTTATCGACGCCTTGGCACACCACTACTGCGTTGCACGCAAGGCCATCGTGGTCACCGCGGGCGCAACGGAGGCCATCACCGCGACCGTGCTGGGACTCGTAGAGCCGGGCCAAGAGGTCATTGTGCTGGAGCCTTACTACGACGCCTACGCCGCCGCCATTGCGCTTGCCGACGCCACCCGTGTCCCCGTCCCGCTCAAGCCTTCCGGAGAAAGCTGGGATCTCGACGTCGATGCTGTGCGCGCCGCTGTGACAGTTAAGACCGCGATGGTGATCGTCAATTCTCCGCATAACCCCACCGGTTCAGTATTTAGCCGCACAGCACTAGAGGGCCTCCGCGATATCTGCGTGGAGCATGACTTGCTCGTGCTTTCCGACGAGGTCTACGAGGACCTCACCTTCGGGTCTGCCACGCACGTGGACATCCAGCGCATCCCAGGCATGGAAACCCGTACGGTCAAGGTCGGCTCGGCGGCTAAGTCCTTCAACGCCACCGGCTGGAAGACCGGCTGGGCCATTGCCCACCCAGAGCTCCTCGATGGCGTCATCAGAGCAAAGCAGTTCATGACCTTTGTATCTGCCACGCCTTTCCAAGCCGCAGTGGCCCACGCGCTGGTATATGAGCGGGGCTGGCAGAAGGCCATGGTGGAAGAGCTGGCCGAATGCCGCGACATCCTAGTTGATGGCCTAAGTAAGGCCGGCTACCAAGTCCACGAGACTCAAGGCACTTACTATTTAGTCGCCGACGTGAGCTCCTCTGGCATGGACGGAGTTGAATTCTGTACAAAGCTCCCCGAGACACACGGGGTTGCTGCCATCCCGCTTGCTGCCTTTGCCGATAACCCCGAACCATGGCGCTACAAAGTCCGTTTCGCGTTCTGTAAGCGCCCTGCGGTAATCAAAGAGGCAGTTAAGCGTCTGAGCGCTTGATCTTCTCCAAGGCCTTACCCTTCGCCAGTTCGTCAATTAGCTTGTCGAGCTGGCGAATTTTTTGCATCACTGGGTCCTGCACCTCCTGAACTTTCACGCCGCAGATACTGCCGGTGATAAGAAAGCGATGCGGATTCATCTCTGGTGCTTGCTCGAAGAACTGCTCAACAGTAAGTTCCCCAGCCGCAGCGATGCCTGGGACATCGTATCCCGTGAACCAGGAAATAACTTCATCTACCTCAGCGCGAGTACGGTCCTTACGTTCCGCCTTGGCGATATAGGCGGAATGGATCTGCTCCCACCGCATGCTAAAAATTCGAGGCTTAGAAGTATCTGACATGACTTCTATCCTACTGCTGAGCCGCAAACATCCTTCTCCAAGGTTCATCAACGCCACGTTGAACTACTCCGCTCCCCCGCTGTGCATAGACCGAAGACGCCGGTAAATAGTTGCCTTGCTGAAATAAGGTGCGTTCGAACCATCGAAGCCATAAAATCTAGCGGTCCCTACGCTCCTCGATGGTTCGAATGCTGATCCCTACTCCTTCTCCGCGCTGGAACCAACCTCTAATTCGCACTGTTTTTAGGCTCAGTGACAATTCAGAAGGCTCATCCGTATAGTCCTTAAACCACGCGATAATGAACACCGCAGTTACCTGGGATAGTTCATTTGGTGAACAAAGCTGCGTTCGGACCATTGAAGCGTTCGGAAACAGCGCTTTTGGGCCTGTTGGGTGGTTCGAATGCAGGTTGGCCAACGATAGGCGAAGGAACGTCGTGCCGGTAGCCGTGGCCGGATGGTGTTGGTTCAATGGTGAAAACGCGAAAAGGGAGAGGTTCTAGAACGGTGGTGTTCTAGAACCTCTCCCTTTTTTGTGTATTGAGTTATTGTTTGTGTTTTATGTCGGCGGTAACTTACTCTCCCACAACCTCCCGGTTGCAGTACCATCAGCGCGGGCAGGCTTAGCTTCCGGGTTCGGAATGGGTCCGGGCGTTTCCCTGCCGCTATTAACCACCGACAAACTTTCGGGGCTGTGTTGCCCTGACTGTTGTGTCAGATACTGCATAGTGGACGCGTGCATGACGTAATCATCATTTTTTGTTTGTGTGTGTGTTGCACATTGTGTGTGTTTGTTTTGGTCTATTAGTACCAGT
>NZ_KV789204.1:0-31320 GCF_001807495.1 Corynebacterium sp. HMSC08C04
ATATCAGGTGTCCACCACATGGGGGTCAGGTCCCATCGATGCCATGCTTGCTGCCATCCACGAACAGACCGTATCCATTGCCGGCGCAGAATACGCCGAACTTGGCGTAGCAATGTCCGCCACAGATGCACTAACCAAACTCGAGCATCGTAAAGAAATCGAAGCGCAGGTACTCAAGCTGATTCAGGACATTCCGCAGACCGAGATTCTTTTATCCATGCCTGGTATCGGCCCGCGTAGCGCAGCGCAGATCCTCATGACTGTTGGCGATATGTCCGACTTCCCCGATGCAGCGCACCTAGCATCCTATGCAGGGCTATCACCGCGGACGAATCAGTCAGGAACGTCTATCATGTCGAATTCGCCTAACCGGGCTGGCAACAAAAAATTAAAGAACGCCCTATGGCAATCGTCTTTTGCATCGATCAGATTCCACGAGCGTTCCCGGCAATTCTATGAACGAAAACGCAAAGAAGGCAAAAGACACAACGCCGCAGTCGTCGCACTCGCACGCCGGCACCTCAACGTTCTCTTCGCCATGATGCGAAACGGCGAGCTCTACCGAGACATCTCCACAGTCCAGGAGGCCGCAGCAGCCTAGAACCAACAGACCCTCACCTCAAGCCGATTGCACAGCAAGCCCAATCGGCTCCTCACCATGCCCGAAAACAACATCCACAAGGAAAAGCAGAAACCCTTCACACCCCCCCCAACAAACTCACCCACGGAATTGACAAACTATATAGGAACACCTCCCTGGGCGATGGTGCAGGCGCGGAGAGCGCCGCTGTTGCCGATGCCGCGCCCAACACCGCGACGGTAGTAGAGTACCCGCTGCCGGTGCAGGAGTTTGCGGTGACCCGCTACGATTTGCCCGCCGGCACCACGGTTTCCACGCAGCTTCCCGGACCGGCCATCGCCCTGGCTACTTCTGGTGTGGTCACGGTAAACGACCTGGAGCTAGCCCCGGGCGAGGCCGCCTGGTTGCCGGTAACCGGCGGCGACACTACCCGCCTTAGCGCGGCCGCGGGTAAAGATTCGCAGCTCTTTATCGCGGCGGCGCGCCCTGCGCGGCAAGTAGCGCTACCGCGCCGCTGGGGACGCCGCCGCGCGACAAGTAGCACTGTCGCGCTAACCGGCGCTATTTACGACATGGTGGGGCGGCGGAACGCAGCTGCGGCGGCTAGCAGCACTACGGTGAGTGCTACCATCCAGGCCACGAAAGCCCAGACTGCGGTGCCGGGCTGGCCGGTGGCAAGGATTTCGGCGCTTGGCGTGCCGTCGATGGCGGCGCCGGCGCGGGCGGCGAAGGTAAGCGGATTCCACCGGGCGATGGGTTGAACCACACCAGCGAATTGCTCCACGGGCACGAGGCCGCCGTTAAGTGCCATGGCCGCCATGATGATGGGGGCCGGGCCAATGGCGGCCTCCGGGGTGGCGCACATCGCGCCCACCATGGCCGATAGCGAGGCGGCCACCACCGCGCCGAAGATGATGACTAACAGCACCCAGCCAAACCCGGCCAGCGTGTGAATACGCAGGCCAGAAGCCACGGAAGCCAGCAGCACCGCGCAGCCGGAGATAAGGCTGCGTAAGGAATCGAAACACCAGCGGCCGAAGATCTCCGGGCTGGTGCCGTAGCGCGTGGTCGCGATGCGGGTGGTGATACCGCGTTGGCGTTCCTTAATTATCTGCGCGGCGGCGGAGGTGCCATTCATCAGTTCGCTGGAAAGGATGAGCGCGATGGTAAGCGGTAACGCGTCGAGCGTGGCAGAGCCTTGCGAGGCCGCCATGAGGTCGCCAAACAGCCACCGCATGACCAGGAACATCAAAACGGGACCAGCCACGGTATTGGTAATTACCGCGCTATCGCGGCGGGCGGCGCGCAGGTGCCTTCCAAAATGCGTGGCGACAGTGGACAGCCAGGTGGTGTCGTGCGACACGGTGGCGGTGGTGTGGTTAGTCATGTTTCCTCCCCTGGAAAGCGGTGATAAAGCCCCATACGCCAACGACGGTCATGGCGATGAGCCAGCACAGTGCTTCGACTCCGCGCGCCCCCAGGGCAGCGCCACCTAGTAGGTTGCGGGCGGTGTCCAAGATGGGAGATAGCGGTACGTGCCGGATGATGGGGCCAATGCCGCCGGGCAGCGCATCCGCAGGCACGAATGCGGTGGAGAACATCACCATGACCAGCACGAGGTTTTGGAAGAGCAAGGACGCCGAGGTGGGCTTGGGGGCCAACAGGCAGGAGCCATCGATAAACGCGGAGAGGATGATGGTGAGGGCGGCGAAAAGGGCGATGGTAAGGATAATACGACCCGGTCCGGCAGCGTAGCGGGCACCGAGCAGGATCGTGGTGAGGACGACGATGCTGCACGACCACGCGGCGCGGGTGAGATCTGCCAGCAGCCGGCCGACGACCGTGGCCCAGGCGGGCGTCCCGGTGGCGCGGATGCGGTCGTGGATGCCGTTTTCGGCGTCACGCGTAATCGCCAAGGAGGAGCCCCCGGCGGCGAACACAATCGCCTGAATAACGCCGGCGGGCAGGAGGAAGGCGGCGTAATCGATGCCGAGTTCCGTCGAAGCCTTGGCGAAGGTGGCGTAAAAGATGACCATGAACAGGCTGGGTATTGCCACGGCGGAAACCATTACGGCCTTGTTGCGGACGGTGCGCAGGACATTGCGGTGCCACGAGGCAGCGACTGCTCCGAGCGCGTTCACTGGGAGCCTCCACCGGTGTGGGGAGCCTGCTGCGCGATGTCGCCGGACCCGGCGATAGCGAAGTAGACATCGTCCAAGGAGGGCGGAACCAAGGAGACGTCCGCGACCGAGGTGTCGTCGCCATCCCACAAGGCCAGCGCCCGGACTAGGGTGCGGTGGCCATCGGGCGCATCGACGCGCAATACGGTGTCCTCTTGGCGGCAGTCGATGCGGTGTTCTTGCAAGGTGTGGGTGAGGCGTGCGGCATCGTCCGGGCTAGACATCGTGATGAGGCACACCGTGGTGCCATAGCGGTCCTTGAGCTCGGCGGGGGTGCCTTCGTCGAGCACCTTGCCTCCGGCGAGCACGGCGACGCGGTCTGCGAGCTGGTCAGCTTCTTCCAGGTATTGGGTAGTAAGCAGGATCGAGGTGCCGTCGGCCGCCAGCCCGCGGACGGTATCCCACACGGAGCTGCGCGCGGCGGGGTCGAGGCCCGTGGTCGGCTCGTCGAGGAACAGCAGCGCGGGCGGGACAGTGAGGGAGGCGGCGATATCTAACCGCCGGCGCATGCCGCCCGAGTATGCCGAAACCAGGCGGTCGGCGGCGCCAACCAGATCGAAGCGCTCAAGAAGTTCCGCGGCGCGGGCCTTCGCATCGCTAGCTTTAAGCCCTGCCAGGCGGCCAAAGAAGATGAGGTTTTCCTTGCCGGTAAGCTCCTCATCCACTGCGGCGTATTGCCCGGTCAGCGCGATGGAAGCGCGCACCTTGGAAGGATCCGTGGCTAAGTTGTGGCCATCGATGATGGCGGTTCCGCCCGTGGCGGGCAGCAGCGTGGAAAGGACATTGACCAAGGTTGTCTTGCCGGCACCATTGGCGCCTAGGACGGCGAGGATGCCCCCGCGCGGAATGGCGAGGGTCACACCGCGCAGGATTTCCGTTCGCTTCTTGACTTTTCCCAGGCTACATCGCAGATCTTGGACATCAAGCACCAGGTCGCGGCCTTTTGCGTGGGCGCTGGTTGAGGGGACTGCGGTGGCGCTGGGGTCACCGCTAGCGGTTGCCGTGGTGGGGTTTTCTTTCATGATTCATCCCTGGATATACGTCAACGGTCTATTAGACGGCGCACCGATTCTCCTACCGCAGAAGGAAAACCGATTATTGCCCGCGAACGATGGATTGTGGTCCACGGAGCAAGCGCCTGGGGTAGTGCCAACTAATCCTTAGAAAATGATGTATGTCTAGCGGCACCGGGTCGTGCACAGCGCCCCGCAGGAGAGGTCTGCACAGGTCGGCTGATCGGCGGCGACGCTGCAGGTTGCTGCAAAGTTGAGCATACCATAATTAGGCATGGCATGCTTGACAATTAAGTCGAAGGCCTGTAAGCTACCAAGTGTGAGCTAAGAATCTGGGTATTCCGACTAGTCAGGGTCAAACCGCGTGGCTGACCGTAATTCGTATTGTGGCTCGCGCCTCTCAAGCACAAAGGAGTATCCATGGATTCTCGAGAGCAAATCGAAGATAAGATTCTCTGCGGTCAGCCCTTCCGCCCTATTGAGGACCCGGATCTCTATTACGAGATGATGGAGGCGGCGGAGAAGTGTCACGATCTCAACCAGCTTCGTCCACTTCAAACAGCGGAGAAGCAGGCAGTGATGGCAGACCTGCTTGGTGAACTGGGGGAGCGCTTAATGGTTTTCCTGCCATTTCATGTCCAATATGGCTCGAAAATCAAGGTCGGAGATGGCGTGACCTTCAATCGAGGAACTACGGTACTTGATATGGCCCCGGTGACATTTGGCAATGAGGTCATGGTTGGTCCATGGTGTTCCTTCTTTGCTGGCAATCACGCCTTAGACCCCGTAGAGCGGCAATACATGGTGTGTACCGGGGGTGCGATCACCATACAAGACCATGTGTGGCTTGGTGGCAATTGCACGGTAACTGCGGGTGTCACGATTGGGCATGGTGCAGTAATTGGTGCTGGCAGTGTTGTGACAAGAGATATTCCGCCCATGGTACTCGCAGCCGGTAATCCGTGCCGAGTCATTCGTGATATTGGCCCGGAAGATAAGCTCATGGGGGAGTCTTGGGTTCCTGAGTGGCCTAGTTGGATTACGGATTGAGACGGCTGTGAAAGTTCTCGCGGTCGTCCTGGGTTCTGAGGGTGATATGCTGCCATTTGCGCACCTTGGTGTCGCACTTCGAGATCGTGGCCACCAGTTTGTTTTGGCTGGGTTTAGCGAATTCGGCGGGAGTTTTCGTGCAAACGGGGTGGACTACATCGAGTTACCCGGTGATTACCGGGCGTTAATGAAGCGCCTTTTGGGCGATAGTAAAGGCATGATGGACACTGTCTTAGGTATCCGTGAGATGATATCTGACGCCCACGTTTTCGATGTGTTAGAGCATGCCATGGATGGCGTTGACGTGGTCATGTACACCCAATTCAGTGAAGTTGCTCGGTTGTTAGGGGCTGCACGCGGAGTCCCCAGCGTTCGGGTGCAGGTTTTCCCTACCGAACCCTG
The DNA here is from genome assembly GCF_001807495.1 of Corynebacterium sp. HMSC08C04. Classification (NCBI taxonomy): domain Bacteria; kingdom Bacillati; phylum Actinomycetota; class Actinomycetes; order Mycobacteriales; family Corynebacteriaceae; genus Corynebacterium; species Corynebacterium sp. HMSC08C04. Next base: position 5,226 of record NZ_KV789204.1, read on the forward strand.
CCTCCGTTACAGCCTCGTGGATCCGCGAAAACTGGACGGCTCTGTCGGAGCTCTGGTCACCCACTGGATGTCCAATACTCTGATGGCTTGGGCGATGCGCCCAGTGATAGCGGCATGGCGCCGTAGGTTGGGGCTGCGTCAGCGAGCGCTCTCCTCTCCACCAACCACGATCTACCAATTCAGTCCCGCGTTGAGTCCGCCGGCGCCGGAATGGAAAAACCACATTCACGTCACTGGCGAGTGGCTTGACCCGCACCACAGTGAACTCGCCCTAGACCCAGCAGTCGAGGAGTTTGTGGCTGCCGGCTCGGCCCCGGTTCTGGCAAGCTTTGGGAGTATGGTCTCAGATCGCGTTTATGACCTTCAACGATGGACTCGAGACGCGTGCATCGAGCATGGTCTGCGGGCGATAATCGTCGATCCCGATCATGAGCCTGGTGTGAGAGAAGGAATCCTCACCGTCGCCCGGGTCCCGTTCGCGACTGTGCTTCCGTGGTGCCGTGCAGGCATCTGCCACGGCTCACTGGGCACCACCGGGGCGATCCTGCGCGCCGGCAAGCCGTGCCTTGCGGTTGCATTCGGTGGTGACCAACACTTCCATGCCAACGCAGTTTGTCGAAACGGTGCCGGGCCGAACTATATTGACGCCCAGCGAGGCGAACTGAGTGCCCAGTCCCTGGCCGCCGGAATTGCCGATTTGGTAAGTGGAGCATACGACTCCGCAGCCCGCAGGATGCCCGAGTTGCTTGCCACAGACCCGGGTACCGTCGCAGCAGTAGAAATCGTGCTTAATCAGTCCGACCTAGCGAAAGGCGAAAAATGACAGAAATCAGCTGCGAGGGAGTCTTTCCGTTTGTGGCCGGACATCGCACTGGAACCCTCTTGTTTTGCTTCCATCACGCAGGAGGCAGCGCTTCCGTCTATCGTGGATGGGTGGGGGTCAACCCAAGCATTGACGTGGTGCCGGTGGAGCTTCCCGGAAAGGCAACCCGTCGCCGAGAGAAATGGGTAAGCGACTTTGACAAGCTCGCCGATATGTGCGCAACCGAGATAGTAGATCTGGCGGCGGGCGCGCCGATTGCGTTGTACGGCCACTCCATGGGGGCAGCGCTGGCCTACCAGGTTGCTGCCTGCCTGCAGCAGATGCATCGGCCCACTATACCGGAAGCCGTGGTGGTGGCCGCACGGCAGGCGCCCGGAGAAACCGTGCCTGGGGAATACCACTCGTCAATGGGGTTCGGTGCGCTGCGCAGGGAGTTTGAGAAGGTAGGTGGCACACCACCTGAGATCCTTGCCAATGATGATGTGATGAAGCTGCTGCTCGCTGACATTCGTCGCGATTATGTGTTACACGAGGGCTTTCACCATGCAACCACGGTGCTTCGCTCTCCTGTGCTGGCATTGGCGGGGGATAGCGACCCAGCTGTCAGCCCAGAGATGCTTTCCCGGTGGGAAAATTTTACCAGCGGTAGTTTTGAACTGAAGGTCCTGCCGGGTGGGCATTTCTTCCCGCTCGATACTGGAACCGAGTTCCTCGACCTGCTTGCCGGTTTTCTAGCGGGAATTACTGGGAACACTGCCTGGTTAGCGCGGAACAATGCGTGATTGTGACTGTTGAGTAAAGAGGCCCCGATGACCGAACAAAAACCACCCATTACATTTAGGCAAATATCTCAACCTGCCCACCGGCAGATCACGGTGTCGCTGCTATTGGCGGTGCTGGCGGCGGTTTTGTCGCTGGTGCCGGTAATCGTGCTGGTTGAGCTGGTGCGCACCGTAATGCTGTCCTTCCAGGGAGAGCCGATAGATGCGTCAAAGCTGTGGCTGCTAGTCGCGGCGCTCATGGTGGCCACCGTCCTACATGGACAGGCAACCGTGAAGAGCCTCCAGGTAAGCCACCAGGCCGACGGCCTTTTGGGCGAGCACTTACGCCAGCAGCAGATTACCAAGCTGGGTAGGCTCCCGCTGTCTTGGTTTACGCGGACACCGTCGGGGACTGTGAAAACCTACATCGAAGACGACGTCACCAAGATCCACCAGCTCATCGCCCACGCGCCGCACGATTATTCGGCCGGTGTACTCGTACCGCTATTGAGCCTGGGATACATGTTCGTGGTGGACTGGCGGATAGGCCTGCTGGGCCTGGTACCACTGCTGTTGGCAGTGGCCACCATGCCGTTTATGATGCGCGAGTTTCAAGAAAAGGCGGAGAAATTTAAGTCCAGCCAGAAGCAGCTAGACGCCGCCGTCGTAGAGTTGGTGCGCGGCATCCCGGTTATCAAGGTGTTTGTTCCGGAAGGCTACGACGAGAGCATTTTCCTTAGTCGTTCCCGGAGTTTTGGTGGGTTCTATCGCGAGTGGTTGCACGCCACCGTACACCCCACCGCTTTGATGAAGATCTTCACCTCCACCGGGTTTGGCCTGCTGGTGGTAGCCGCGGCCAGCCCGTGGCTCATCACGTCTGCGGGCGTACCAGTGGCCGATGTGCTGGCAGCGTTTTTGTTCATCAACAACATCGCCGCGCCTCTGCTTATGCTTTCGCGCACTAACATCATGTTTTCGGAGGCGAAGGCTGCCGCGGCGGATCTCACCGAGTTCTTCAACATCCCGGTATTGCCGCCCGCTGCTGGCGGCAGGGAGCCTGCAAACGCCGGAATTGAGTTGAAAGATTTAAGCTTCTCCTACGTGCCGGACACCCCGGTGCTTTCCGGCATTAACCAAAAACTTACCGCCGGCAGCATCACTGCGGTGGTGGGACCTTCCGGCTCGGGGAAGTCCACGTTAGCCGCGCTCATCCCCCGGCTATTAGACCCCACGGAGGGGTCGGTGCGCATTGGTGGCGTCCCTAGTACTGATCTCCGATCTGACCAGCTCTACCGTAGGGTAGGGTTCGTCTTCCAGGACCCTTACCTTATGCGGATGAGCGTGCGGGATAACATTCGCCTCGCTCACCCGGAGGCCACCGACGCAGACGTGGTTCGCGCCGCCCGCGCCGCCCAGATTCATGAGCGCATTACCCATCTGCCGCGCGGCTACGACTCGGTGGTGGGAGAGGACGCGCAGCTTTCCGGTGGCGAGCAGCAGCGGCTGGCTATTGCCCGGTCCATCTTGCTCGACGCGCCGATCCTCGTGTTGGATGAGGCCACCGCTTTTGCGGATCCGGACTCCGAGGCCGCGATCCAGCGGGCCATTACCGAGCTGGTGGCCGGGCGCACGCTAGTAGTTATCGCACACCGGCTCCACACGATCACCGGCGCTGACCGGATCCTCATGCTGGAAAACGGTGAGGTCACCGAAGCAGGCACTCACGAAGAGTTAGTGGCGGCAGGCAAGGGCTACGCCACGATGTGGGCACGCTACCAAACCGCGCAGGCGGGCATCCAAGGGGAGGAAAAATAATGATCCGCACGCTCTATTCACTGGGCAGTCCGGCTGATCGTCGCCGTCTGGTGCTGGTCCTTACGCTAATTGGGATTTCCGCGGTGGCGTTGGCCATTGGCCTTATCCTCATTGCACTGTTTTTGGACACGCTGTTTAGCGAAGATCCCGCGCAGGCCGCAGCATGGTTGCCCTGGATCATTATCTCCGTCCTCGTCTACGCCGCCGCAGACTGGCCCACTGAGGTTATTGCCCAGGACCTGGGGCATGATTACGTGCTGCGCATCCACCGGCTTATCGCCGATCGCACGGCACAGCTACCCCTGGGCTATTTTGAAGAAGATCGCGCCGGCCAGATCGGTGTTGTAGCCACCAGCGGTGCGCTGTTTGCCGCTAACGCGCCGGCAATGATGCTGCGGCCCATGCTGCACGGTGCTGCCTCGGCCGGTTTGGCTTGCGTGTTTCTCATCGCCGTGGACTGGCGGCTGGGGCTGGTTACCGTTGCAGTGGCTGCCGTGGTGTGGTTCGCCTATAACCGCCTAATGCGGCAGTACCGCGTGGCAGAGCGCCAGAAGGGCGAGCGCAACGAGCACGGCGCCGCGGAGGTGCTGGAGTTCGCCCAGGTGCAGCCGGTGCTGCGCATGGCTGGGCCGGATTCGCTGGGGGAGCGCGCCGTGCGCGCCTCGATTCGAGAGCAGCTTAGCGCCCAGCAGCACACCCAGAAGACAGGTGAGATGATCATGGGTCGTCTGGCTTTAATCATCATGGTCGGTACCGTGGTCATTGATGCCCTGGCCACCGTGCTACTTCTCAACCACTGGCTAGAAGCAGGCACCTACATTGGCGTCATTGTGTTGGTGTTCATCCTGGCTCGCGTTGCTATGTCGGGCATACCCTACGGCGAGGGCTTGGAATCCGCGCGCAATACCTTAGATGAGATCCAAAAGATCCTCGATGCGCGGGTGTTGCCGGAGCCTGCGGTTCCGGCGGCGCCACGCGACTATGGCATCGAGTTCGATGGGGTGGGCTTTGGCTACGAACCCAACACCCCAGTGGTCCGCGACGTGAGTTTCCGCGTGGCGCCCGGAACTACTACTGCGTTGGTGGGTCCCAGCGGCTGCGGCAAGAGCACCTTGCTAAAACTTGCGGCACGCTTCTATGACGTTGACCAGGGGACCATCCGTATCGGTGGTGTGGATATTCGCGATCTTGGCTCCCGGGCGGTGTTGGATTCGCTGGCTATGGTGTTCCAATACGTGTACCTCTTCGAGGACACACTGTATGAAAACATCCGCCTGGGCTGCCACAATGCAACGCGGGAGGAGGTGCTCCGCGCAGCGGAGTTGGCCGGTGTCACCGAGATTGCCCGGCAGCTGCCGCAGGGGTTTGACACCCTGATTAGCGAGGGCGGGCAGAATCTCTCCGGTGGTGAGCGTCAGCGTGTCTCCATCGCTCGTGCGCTACTGAAGGACGCGCGGATCGTGCTGCTTGATGAGGCGACTAGCTCTCTAGACGTGCAGAATGAGCACCTTGTGATGCGCGGTATGAAAACGCTTTCTGCCGAGCGCACCACCGTCGTCATTGCGCACCGGCTGCACACCATCCGCGACGCGGACCAGATTGTGATGATGAGTCCCTCCGGCACCGTGGAGTCTATCGGCAACCACGAGGAACTCATGGAGAGTTCCCCACGCTACCGCAGCTTCTGGGGTGAAAAGAGCGACGCCACCAGCTGGAAGCTGTAGGGACTAGCTGTCGCGGCCGCGTAGATACCGCACCGTGCGCGCCAGTGCGAGATCATCGCACGGTTCGCAGGCGGTAAGGCGGCCTTTTTCCACGCGCAGGAGAAGATCGCAGCACCGCGCCACCAGCTCCATGTCATGGGTTACTACCAAAACGGTCTTGCCCTGCCGGGCTAGGGCGTCTAGCAGGTGGGCCACCCGGTGCATGCGGCACAGGTCCAGCCCGCTGGTGGGTTCATCGAAGACGATTACCTCGCGCTCACTTAGGACTGCTGAGGCGATGGCCACGCGCTGGCGTTCGCCGCCCGAAAGCGACATCGGGTGCCGGGCCCGCTTGTCCGCGAGATCAAGTGCACCAAGCACCTCGGTAAGGCGCGCTTCGTTTTTCCCATCCGGTCCACTGGTGCCGATGATTACGTCGGACTCCACGCTCTCCCCGAAAAGCTGGTGGTTTACGTCCTGCATTACTAAATAGGACTGGCGCAGGCGCTGCCGGGGACCCGAGAGCGAGCGGTTATTGATGTCCACCACGCCGGTGGCCTTAGATTCCAGGCCAGTCAGAACGCGCACAAAGGTAGATTTTCCGGCCCCGTTGCGTCCTACCACGCCGATGACTTGCCCTTGCGGCAACTCCGTGTGGCTGATGCTCAGGGATGGCTCTGTAGCCTTGGGGTAGGTGAACTGTAGCTTTTTGAGCACCATCGTGCCACTTGAAGGGCGTGGCTCGCGGGTCACCTCGGGGACCTGCTGCGCTGAGCGCAAGCCCATGCGGTACAGTTCGGCCTTGTCTAGGGTGCGAAACTCCGAGCCGCTGAGATCATGAGCGATCTGCCCGTCCTGCATAACCAGCACTCGGTCCACGATGTCAACTAGGTAGGAAAGCCGATGCTCAGCGATCAGGACGGTGCGGCCCTGTGTCTTCCACTGCGCGACGATGCGGCGCAGCTCATCGACGGCGGCGAGGTCGAGATTTGATGATGGTTCGTCTAGTAGTAGTACCTGTGGGTGCATCGCGGCCACTGAAGCGCATGCTATTTTTTGTTTCTGGCCGCCGGAAAGTGTGAACAGGTGCCGGTCGAGGAGATGAACCATGCCGAAATCTGCGGAAAGTTCCCCAATACGCTGTCGAATCTCGTTGGGCGCCACGCCGAGGTTTTCGCAGCCAAAGGCGAGTTCGCTGGCTACTTCCAGCGTGAAAAATTGCGACTTGGGGTTTTGGAACACTGAGCCTACGCGTTCGGCGATGTCGTGTGGGTGGGCATGAGTGATGTCTTCGTCGTCCAGCAGCACCTCCCCCGAAATCTGGGCGTCGCAGAACGTGTGCGCCACGCCGTTTATCAGGCGTAGCAGGCTGGACTTACCGCAGCCTGATTCGCCACACACTAGAACTAGTTCGCCCTTCGCCACGGTGAGATTTACGTGGTGCAGCACCGGCTCCGCTGTGTTTTGACCATAGGATAGTGACACATCGTGCAGCTTTATCACGGCAGCATCACTATATTTACCAGTAGTAGGATCAGGGACACGACGAGCACGCTTATGACTATTGCGTCGCCTACGCGGAAGCCTATCTCGCACAGCGTGGTTCGTCGGCGAGGCGAGCCCAATCCGCGGGTCACTGCAGACATAGCCAGCTCGTTGCCGATGCTCACAACGGACGCCAACAGTGGCACAAAGCGGTATTCGAGCATAGCGATCGGGTTGCGCAGGCCCGAGATGCCACGCATCTGCATGGCGGTGCGGATATCGCGGTATTCCTCGAGAATCGTCGGGAAGAACCGGAACATGATGGACGTGGGGATGGTCAGGGCGTCGGGGCTCCGCATGCGCTGCATCGCGGCCATGAATTCGCTGGCCGAGACGGTGCGTAGTAGGTACCAGCAGCACGTGATGCCAGGGAGGATGAGCGAAAGCCCTGCGAACCACGTAGCGCACACGTCCACGATGATGTGGCGCTCGGGCAGGGCCTGTACCACCACCGCAGGAAAGCCAGCGAGCACCGCGAAGGTGAGTGCGTATCGCAGTGCAGCGGCCACCATGCCGGAGGCGAGGAAAAGTGCCCCGGGAACGGCAATGAGCATCCACCGGGCGGTGCTGCCCAGCGCCCCACTGGACCCGGCCGGTGAGATGAGCACCGAGGACACCACGAGGATGACCAGCACCGTGGTGCGTGGGTCCAGATGGAGTCCCGCTGTGTGCGTGCCTGATCCGGGCAAAGTGGGCGACATCAGGCGATTCCTGCTCGCTGGAAGTGCTTGGTGAAGATGCGCCGGCCGAGGATCCCGCCGAGGATCCCGCAGACGAAGGTTACTATCACAATGATGAGGAATAGCCAAGTCATCTGGCCAATAGAGGTGAGGCCATCCGCGAAACTAGCACCATATTTGGTCTGCATGCCGCTGCTCTCTATGTAGCGCCGAGTGGTGAAGAAAAGCGGAATATATGATGCGGTGGGTGACACTGCTATAAAGGCATAGGCGATCACACTGTGTATTGCGCTCGTATACTTGCCGGCGCGCAAAATTAACTCGGCAAACACGGCCATGACCAAGCTGAGCAGCAGTGGCCATATGCCTAAACCAAGCAGCAGGCTGGCGAGGCCGCTGAGAAGAAGGAATATGAAGACCATGCCGGGCTTGTGCACCTTGGCCAAGAACAGCATCATCGGGATGCCCAGGATGAGGGCCTGAACGCTGGTGATCATCACGTAGGTGATGGGGGTGATGCCGATGAAGGCGATGACCACGCCGGCTACCAAGTTGATGACGAAGAAGATGCCGATGTTCATCAGGTCGGTGATGTTCAGCCGTCCTGCTTTTGCATCTTTCGGGGTGGTGTGGGGAGTACTGGGCATGATGTTTCCTTTCAGATTAGGCTGCTTGTGCGTAGCACTGGGTTGGGGGCAAGTGGCTTGTCAGGTGAGTGAAACAGGTGTGGCATGAACTCTAAATTTCGCCTTCTTCTACGTCGCTGCCGACGATGTTGGCGATCAGGTCGGACAATTCTCGGACCGTTGGATGGTTGAATACGTCACGTATGGAGATCTCTACTGACATTTCTCGACGAATCGAGTTAGTAAGCCGCACGGCCGTGAGCGAGTCGGCACCGATGGTGAAGAAGTCATCGTCGATGCTGATCTCCTTGGGCCCGAGGAGTTCTTGCAAGATGGTAATGATACCCGAATCTCGGTGATTACGAGAGCGTTCCCTTGTTTGTGGTTGTTCAAAGGTTTTTCCTTCTAAACTCTTGCGATCAATCTTGCCGTTCCAAGACCGTGGTAGCCCATCAATGCGTGATATCACGCGTGGACGCATATAGGCAGGGAGAGACTCGGCGAGGTGGTTATTGAGTGCTGCCATGTTAAAGCCCTCATGCGTAACAACGTAGAGAACAATGCCATGGTCGTTGACAGCGACGCAATCGCGGAGTTCGTTGAATTTTCGTGCTGTTGACTCGATCTCACCGAGTTCGATGCGGTAGCCGTTGACCTTAACCTGACCGTCCTCGCGCCCCAGGAAGATGATGTGACCAAGGTGATTGTAGAGGGCCTTGTCGCCCGTGCGGTACATTCGTTCGCCGGTGCGGGGGTGGGTGATGAATGATGCTGCGGTCTTCTCTGGGTCCTTCCAGTACCCCATGGCCAGGCCACGTCCGGCAATGTAAAGGTCTCCCGGCACATGCGTGGGTCGGGGGTTCAGGGCCTCATCGAGGATGTACATTCGCTGATTTGCCAGCGGCGTTCCATAGGGAATGCTGGTACGCGAGGCATCATCGACGCCTACCTCGTACCAGTTTGACCATATCGATGCCTCGGTAGCACCCCCAGCAGCGAAAACTGTGCAGTCCCGGAAGAGGGTGCTGACCTGGTAAGCGATATTTACAGGTATCCAATCTCCGCTGAGTAGTGCCGACCGTACGGAGGAACCAATGAGGCTCCGTTCGCGGAGGTGTTCCACGTACATCGAAAAAAGTGCTGGCACAGAGTTCCACAGCGTCACCGAGTGCGTAGTTACGGCATCTGCCCAGCACTGCGGATCACGTTTGTCTGCTGGAGATGGCAACACCAAGGTAGCACCCCGCGCGAACATCCCGAAGATGTCGTATACCGATAGATCGAAGTTTAGCTCTGAAATCCCCAATATCCGGTCGGTCGGAGTCACCCCGAGGCGTTCGTTGACATCGACAATCGTATTGACCGCCGACTCGTGGGTGATGGCTACTCCTTTGGGAGTGCCCGTCGTACCAGACGTGTAGATGACGTACGCAAGCGAGCTGGGTGTCGGACTCGATTCGCTTAAGGCCTGGTCACCTGGCCGATGCCGGGCGACATCGGCCAGAGTGATGACTGTGCAGTGCTCGGCTAACGCAGCGAAATCATCGTCCGGATGGTCCATCGCAACAATGGATGCACCCGCATCGTTGATGATGGAAGTGTTACGCCCCACCGGTTGGTCCACGCTCAGCGGCAAGTAGGCGCATCCGGCCTTCATTGCGCCTAGTACCGCTGCGATCTGTTGTGCGGACTTTTCCATCATGATGCCAACGAGATCACCAGGCGCCGGGTCAGTTGCAGCAATAAGCTGGGCCCACTTATCCGACTGCTCATTGAGTTGCTCGTATGTCCATTGCGTGGTGGCGTCTATCACCGCGAGGTTGTCACCATGCTCGGCAAGTCCCTTCTGATACAGCCCCAGTAGGCTCTTATCCGCTCCGGGGAGTTCCCGGTCTGTGTCGTTGATTCGATCTGCGGTGGGCGCGTTGGTCGTCGGAGCTATGGTACTGGTGGGCGCGTTCCAGAGTTCAGGGGACTCTGCGAGGTGCGAGAGAGTGGCTGTAAGGCTGGTGAAAAGCTCCGCCACCATGTCGTCGGGGAAGATCGCCTCGACCGCGTCCATATTCAGCATCAGGCCACCATCGTGTTCATAGACCTGGAGGTCCATCCATACCTGTGGCGTCTGCGATAGGCCATGATCGATTACGCCCAGGTAAGGACTCTGATCTGACTCGGGGTGCTCCACGACGCCCAGGCCACACGTGAAGACCACCGGCATGGTTACCCGAGCACCGCGTTGCTTAGTAAGCATTCGCTGCACCGACACGCCGGAGACACTGCCGTGATCGAGATTGCTGAACATGCGCCTGTGTAGCGCTGCAGCGCGGTCCCGGAACGATGGTGCACACTGGGTATCCACGCTGAGAATAGATAGGCTGGTGAAGTCGCCAACTATGTGGTCAACCTCGGGGGCGAACCGAGTGCGGTCGAACCGGGTCAGGTTGATGCTAAGTCGCGGCTCATCGCTGTACCTCGCTAGGACTTCGGCGTATACCTCGGCTAGGAATACGGCTTCGGTCATCCCCTCCTCACGTACCCGTTGCTTAATCCGGCGCCACTTCGCAGCGTCCACCAGGGCGTGGTGGCGGCAAAACTGCGAGGTATTAGCGCCGTTTGTGTCGGTCACCGGCAACTGCGGTGCAGGATAAATAGTATCCACTGCCGATTCCCAATAGGCTTGGTCACGCTTATGGATGTCGCTGTGTGACAGTTCAATCGTGGCTTCGACATAGTCTTTAAATGAATAGGGGATTGCCGGATCGAGACTGTCTACGCCGTGGTCGTAGGCCTGCTTCCACTCACGGAAAATGTGGAACATGCTCCAGCCGTCGATAAACAAGTTATCGAAACTTAAAAGCAGTCGACCCGCGTCGGGCTCGGCTACGTAGCGCACGTCAAAGCATGGCCACTGAGTGGGATCAAACTTCTGGCGGGACATTTCCTCTCGGATTTCATCGAGAGTATCCTCATTGTCGGCGTTGCCGGAGCGAATGAGGGCAATGCGGTAGCGTGGTACTTCGGGCAACACACGCTGACTCAATCCGTCCTCACACACGACGGTGCGCAGCATGGGATGGCGTTTAATCAGGGCATTGAACGCGTCTTCCACTCGCTCCGGGTCTAGGCAGGCAGTGGACATTTCAAAGTAACAGTGGCTGGAAACGTCGCCGAGTTCGATGGCTCCAGAGCTGCCGATGAGATAGGACTGCTGCACCTCAGTCAGCGGGAACGGAGCGTACTGTTCAGACCCGTGAACAATCTTGGGAAGATCCGATTGCTGGTGGGGGACTTCGGCTATCTGGTCAATTCGGGCGGCCATGTCGCGCAGCAACGGAACGTCAAAGATATTCTCTAACGGAAATTCCACGCCAAAACACTGTTCGATGGTACGGCGCAGGCGTGTTGCTGTGAGAGAGTCACCACCCAAGCGAAAGTAGTCTGAGTTCACGTTGGAGCTGGTGTGCAGCAGCTCATCCCAGATATCGATGAGCCGTTTCTCGGTGGCGGTGTGCGGAAGTTCGGTGACAGCGGGCTCGTTGTCGAAGTATTCCGGCACTAATGCTGTGAGCGCTTTGCGGTCAATCTTGCCGTTGCTGGTGAGTGGAAACTTCGCTAGCTCCAGGATGCGTTTCGGTAGCATGTACTCCGGAAGGCGGGTGGCCAGTAGGTTTGTAGCCTTGGCATAGTCAGAATCGCATAGTGTGACCGATTCGTTGGAACTAGCGCGTTCGGCGATGATAAGCGCCGTCGTTTTAGTGATCTCTACATGCTCTACAGGTTTCCACCCAGTGCGCTGCAGGATTTCTTTCCAGCTGCGGGCGCTGAGTAGTACTGTACCGGTTTCGGCCCGAGCGTCCGTGGTATTGTTGGCAATAAATGCGGCGGTGATATCGGACATCGGGGAGGGGGCAGTGGGCTCTACCACCACCATCGTTGCTCCAGGGGCGCTGAGGCCCCAGGCCTCACAGAGCGTTTTCTCGATGTCCTCGCTCTGGTGCAGCGTCTGGTTGCACAGCACCAAGTCCGCCTTCGTCACTGCCTCCCCAGGAGTCGGTTGGGGCGTGCTAGTGACTCCGAGCTGGCGGTACGTGAAGGTGTTACCAACACGTTGTCCGGCATGTTCGAGGTGATGACGATAGGGATCAGCGAGCACGTATGCGCTCGTCCCCGCGATAGCCGCGTAGTCCGCAGAGGCCTCGGGCCGGCGTGACCCGATCTCAAGAATCTTGAGCTCGCTGGTTGAGTGGGTACTGCATTCACGCACAACCGCGCCGAGGACCCGGTGAACCAACCGACCCAACGGACGGGTTGCGAGGAATTGCTCCACCGACATCGAATCTGGGCTTTGGATGAACTCAGCGATACTGCGCTGCTTCTCCGCCATTACGAAGGCTTGCTCGAAGGGGGTGACAAAACGCTCTAACGCGCCGAACGACTCGTCGTCTAGAAGCAAGTCTGCGGTAGCCGGGTGTTCATCTGCTTTGCCTAGCCATGTCTGCCAGCGATTACGGTGTTCGCGGAGGTGGTTTGGGGTCCCCACGCCGGTGAGTTGCTCCTCCCAGCGTCGCATCACTGAGAAGGCATATGCGGTCTGTAAATGCTCATCGTGCTCGACGGACGTGCGGATGTCGCCCTCGGTCAGCACGTCGTTGACTTTGGCGCGCAATGACGTCGCAAACTGCTCCGGAGTAGTTCGGGCAACATGTGACGGTGTGAACTGAGCAAACGTAACCAAAGATGGTGACGATGATGCACCTTGGTGCGTGATACACACGGCACGCTCTATTGGCAGCAACGCTTCACACGCGGACTCGATCTCGCCGAGTTCGATGCGGTGGCCACGAACTTTGACTTGGTTATCCGAGCGGCCTAAAAACTCGATCGTCCCATCGGCCCAGAACCGGCCCATATCGCCTGTGCGGTACCAACGTGAGTCCTCCGAGATTACGAACTTAGTTTCGGTGAGTCCGGGGTCGCCGACATATTGTGTAGCTACGCCCAGGCCGCCAATCCACAGCTCCCCCACAGAATAATCGGGACAGTCCTGGCCATTGCTGGACACCACCCGGTACATCTGTTTGGCAAGCGGCCGACCATAGGGAATTGAGGTCCACTCGGGTGACACTACATCGAGGTCGAGACCATTGGACCAGATAGATGCCTCCGTCGCACCGCCCATAGCTAATAGGTGTGCCTGCGGGGTAACCGTGCGCATGCGCTCAGGCAGGCTGGTATCAATCCAGTCGCCAGATAGCAGAACATGGCGTATGCTGCTGAGCTTGCCCGGTGTCCGATCAGCCGCAGATAAAAGCATCTCAAACAAAGTAGGCACCGAATTCCAGATAGTTATGCCTAAACTATCCACCAGCGATACCCACTTCTTGGCGTCGCGGCGCGCATCATCTGGGATGGTTACCAGTTCGCCGCCAGCAGAAAGGAGCCCGAAGGCGTCGTACACCGAGAGATCGAAATCAAAGGAAGATACGCTTAGTAGGCGGTCTGTCGGACCAACGCCCAGGCGACGGTTGATCTCGCTAATGGTGTTCCATGCAGCACCGTGGCAAATCTCGACTCCTTTTGGTGTTCCAGTGGTCCCAGAGGTGTAGATTACATAGGCTGGGTCTTGTGGATGCAGCTGCGGAAGATTGGCTGTGCCGGTAGCGCTCGTGAAATCTACTACCTGAACTGCAGTTTCGCTCAGAACCTTATCGGGTCGGTCAGTAATCAGATGCGTTACTTGGCTTGCCCCCAAGAGAGCGGCAATACGAGATTCCGGTTGCTGTAGACTCACCGGTACATATGCTCCGCCCGCCATCATCGCGGCTAGCGCACCAATAATCTGGCGAGGACCACGCTCCACCATCACTGCAATCAAAGCGCCTCGCTCAACCCCGGAATTCACCAAAGCAGAGGCGATGGTGGTGGCTTGCTCTTCCAAATCTTGGTAGGTAATAACGTCGCCGCTTGCACTGCGAATGGCCGTGGCCTGGGGGTGGCACCGTGCAGCGGCAATCACCTCATCGACAAGGGTGGTGTCAGGCAGCCGCCAAGAGGCAACTTCGGCACGTGACGCTCGACGGGCCTGCGCTCCTGGGCTCTCTACCGGGTCTGAATGCGAGAGATCGTCGGTGATTGCCTTGTCAATCTCCATCACTAGGGTGGCGAAGAGATCGTCCAGCATCTTCTCGGGGAACAACTGTTCAACTGCGTCGCAGACGATTAGGAAGCCGTTGACGGTGGTGAAGACTTGGAGGTCAATCCACACCTGGGGGGTCTGGGAGATCATGTAGCTAATCTCTCCGAAGGTATCTATAAACTCTTGGCCAACCAGTGGGTCTCCCAGGTTGCAGGAGAACACCACGGGAGCCAAAACTTGCTCACCTCTGGAAGCACGTAGGTCTCGCAGCACCCGCACCGCCGAATACTGTGAATGTGACGAATCCTCATAGAAAGAGGCCTGTATATCCTTGAGGTCCTCGCTGAAAGTGCGGCGTGTGGACTGATCGATACTGGTGAGTGTCAGGGCGGTAAAGTCTGCGACGACATTCTTTATCGCTGTGTCTGAACCGCGGTTGAACAGAGGTACGGCCATGAGGAATTTTTTATTCTCGCTCCATTGGCCGATGGTGCGGGCGTAGGCGGTCAGCAACACCATTGCTGGGGTAGTAGCGTGGTGTTCACACACCTCACGCAAGCGCGACCAAGTTGCCGAATCGAATGATCGACTGCGGCGTACAAACCGGTGTGCTTGTTCCTCGTTGGTGCCGTGGCTCATCGGCAAGGTTGGGGCACCCGGCAACTCGGAGAGGCGATTGCGCCAGTATGCCTGGTCACGGTCGATATCGGCGACGCCTTCGCGAGCGTGTCCAGCGAGGTAGCGAGCGAAACTCCACGACGGGTCGGCGTCGGGGGCTTCACCGGTGGCGTAATGGTGGGCGAGGTCGTGCAAGATAATTTGGAAACTCTGCACATCGCACACAAGCAGGTCGATATCGAAGTGAATAACTGCTACATCCTGAGGGAGGAGGCTGACTTCTAAAGATACCACATGGCCGGTAGCTATGTCCAACAGTCGGTGCGAAAGGCGTTCGCGCGTGGATAGCAGAGCTTCTTCGCGCGTGGACTCGTCCATCTTGGTGAGGTCATGAACGAGGATGGTGGGGTGGGGCGGCTCTGGCAGCACATATTGCTTGCCATCTTCGGTGTAGCAGGCGCGCAACATCGGGTGGGAACGTAGCAGCGTCAGCCAGCTTTGTTGCAATCGGTCGATATTGATACTGCGGGATTCGACCTCTACGTAGCCGTGGGTGCCCACCCCGCCCAGTTGCTGCGAGGAATTGCGGCCAATCCAATAGGCGTATTGGACATCTGTGAGGTCAAAGGGTACGGAATCGTCGATGGGAGCGGCAAACCCATCTTTGGGGGACTCAATGGCGTCGGTGCTGTGGTTTGGTGTGGATTCTACAAGCATCTTCGCCCACTGCCTTACCGTTGGGGCGCGCATGAAATCTCCAAAGGAGACGCGGTGTCCCTGTTTCATCCAATCAGCGAGCAGACGGACTGTTGGAAGTGACTCCAGGCCGTGGGAGAGCAGGTTGTCGTCGATGCCGATTTCGGCATCTTCGCCGAGGATCTGGTGGAGCGAGGCGAGGAGTTCTTCGCGAATTTGTTCCTCTTTGATCATGGTCTTGTCCTCTCAGCTTTGTTCGGATTCATGGTCAGTAAATTGCGCTGCCGCGAGAGCACGCAGCTTTTTCTTGTCGACCTTGCCGATGTTGATCAGTGGAATTTCGTCGACAGTGATCACCTGGTCCGGCACCTTGTATCGGGCTACGCCTCGGGTGAGGAAATCATCCAGAATGGCGGAGCGGTTAACGCCTGGTTGGGCGACGATGGCTGCAACGGTGCGCTCTCCCAGTGCTCTATCTGGCATTGGGAAGACGGCTGCAGCACTAATGCCTGGAGTTCCAGACAAGAGTGTCTCGACCTCAGAAGGGGAGACGTTTTCGCCCAGGCGATTGATCTGTTCAACCACGCGCCCGCACAGCACCAGGTTGCCGTCCTCGGTAAGGTAGCCACGGTCACCGGTGCGGAAGAAACCATCCTCGGTGAAACAGTCCGGGGTATCGCGGTTTCCTTCGTAGCCGAAGAAAGTATAAGGGCCCTTTTCTAGTATCTCTCCCGGCTCGCCTCCCGGGCCATCGATTACCAACTCGTCAGCATCAGAGATGGGACGACCTTGCGTGCCAAGAATCACCGCTGGAGGGTCATCAATACGCGTGAACGTAGTGATGCCTTCACCCATGCCATAACCCTGGTGGATACGCACACCGAAACGATCCTGTATTGCCTCACCTAAGCCGTCGTTAAGCGCCGCTGCGCCAATGATAATTCGCTCCAAGGAAGAGAAATCTGCGGGAAACCACTCTGCGGCCTCCACCCACACCTGGGCTACCGCAGGAACTAGTGCAGTCAGCGTGACCCCGTGGGTCGCAATGGCCGGAAACGCCTCATCGAAGGCTGCGCTGGTGCACAGAACCACAGTGCCGCCCGAAAGCAAGGTGCCCAGAATCCCGGGCTGAGCTAAGGCGAAATCATGAGAGGTAGATAGAACCGCCAAGTATACCGTATCTGGCCCGACGCCGCAGCACTGTGCCGCCGCACGGGTGTTATATGCATACGCCTCATGTACCCGGGGAATTATTTTTGGCATGTTCGTGGTTCCGCCAGACAAAAGATTCAGCGCAACGCTGCGTGGATCCGGCCACTTAGTAGGCGGAGAACATTTGGTAGAAATCGGGGCAGTGAAGAGACCTGGCAGAACTCGGTACGAGGACTCCTTGTCGTGCGTGGGTCCGTTATCGGCCCACAGTTCTTTGAGTCCGAGCTCGCCGGGTCCCATAGCCTCTACCATGGCTACGGTGTCAAAACCGAGATGGTCGCGGCCACCGATATAAGCAACTGGGTGTAAAGACTCACACAACGCTGCAACTTCGGCCTCTCTATGCGCGGGAAGCAGCAGGGTTGGGATAGCACCCACGCGCATCAGCGCAAGCAGAGTCACCACATACGCTGCGGTGTTTGGCAGTTGCAGTAGCACGTGGTCTCCTGGCGAGAGGCCGCTTTCTCGTAGCTCCTCGGTGAACACACAAAGTGATTGCTCGAGTTGTGCGTAGGTCAGGTGTGCGTCGTCAGCGATGACAGCTACATGGTCCGAATAAATCTCGGATGATTCGAACAGTTCCTGGCACAGGCTTTTTCGGGCCAGGTGGCCGGTGCCTTCGTAATGCTTCAACACACTGTTGCGGTCGATATCGCGCCCTCTCATGCAAACTCCAAATCAATCGTGCCTGTGCCGGAACGGCAGGTGAGGCCGCCGTCGACACCAACGTGCTTACAAATGCTTAATGTCTTCTCACTGGCCGCAAAATCGATGTCGGTTATGTGGGTAATCCCGTTAGGATGCGGGGTGCTGCGATGGGTATCAATGGCAAAGGGGGTCACGAAAAGCGGGATCGCCCAGTCGTCGGGTGACAGACACCAGCAGGCGAGCCGTCTGCCAGCGGGATCCTTGCGGGAGAACGGGATTGTCAGGCTCTTGGTTTGATGAGAATCAAAAATCTCCTTTATGTGGTCAAATTCCTTGCGCTGCGCCTCCAGTACCACCCGTGAGTACCCCTGTGACATGGTGGCGAATCTGTCATAGGAGTCGACGAATTTTCCATTGCCAGTAAGGTGTAAAAGTTGGCGGAAAAACGGTGGTACGTCGGCTCGCTCTCGTATCTCCAGGTAGGGACCCTCGCAGAAATAAATAAGCGCGCTTGCAGCGTTTTTCTGTTGTCCTGGTTCAACGTCAAAGCCGCGCGAACGGAAGTAATTAATTGAGTTCTCTAGGTCGTCTGCTTTATAGATAATGTGTCCCACATTAGCCATTTCGTTGTTCCCTCTCCGTGAAGAACGGAAGTAGTGAGGGTACGTTCTCCTGTAGCAGGCAGGTGGCATGAGAACCGGCCACGGCATGTATCTGCAGGTTGCCGAGCACGGTCGCTGGCCAATCGATGTCTCCGCCTAGGCTCGGGTAAAAACCAGTTACACCTTCGGTAGGCTGCAGTACGACTACATCACCGAAATAGACATCGGGGACGTAGTCGATGGTTCCGAGTAACGAATGCCGGAAGACATCGTATAGGATGTCCAGCATCCCGCGAGTGGACTCGGAGTCTGTGTCGAATTCACGGATGCTTCGGTAGATGAGTTTGCGGCGCGCCCTGGGACTCAACACCGCCATCTTTTGGAAGAATTCCCCGATATCTGCGTATGGGCCTTCAAGGGTACACAGTTCTTCGTCACTGATATTGCGGTTGATGCCATCAAGGGTGTGCTCCAGGGCTGCTGCGAGGGTTTTGAGGTCGAAGTTCGCCCCCATTGCACTTAGGTCAGCGTTGAAAATGCACCCATAGGCGAGCTCACACAGCAGTTCATTAGTGACCCGGTGCGGGCACTGGTGGGTGCTGATGCAAGTTACCTGGCGCACGTCGCGGCCGAGTTCGGTGAGCGCCTTCGCGGTCTCCAGCGCTAACATACCGCCAATGCAGTAGCCGACCAACTGATAAGATTCCATATCCAATTCATCAAGTTCCTGGGCGTAGCTCTGGGCCAGATCCCTGATCAGCGTACGGGTTGTGTAGTCCAGGAATCGATCTGCGTCACCAGCGGTAAAACCAACGTGGGCAATCTCTGGCTGGCGTTGAAGCAGTTCGGGCATCAAGAACTCGTAGTCCTTCAGGCGGCCAGTGCCAGCGTGGATCATCACGCGGCAGAACGTTGCGTCCTTCGGCAATCGGTATACATGCAGATTTGAAGACCCAGTTGGAGAGCCACTGGCTACAGTAGACAGAGCAGTCAGTTCAGGGGAGGTATGATTAGCAGAATTAACGGCTTTTAATGCTTCGGGTTGACAGCTACTTCCTGCAGCCTGTGCTAGCGCGGAAATGCCTGCGATGGTTGGCACCTTGAGTACGCCACGCATAAGGGCGTCCCACGTGTGCTGCTGTAGGCCAGGTATTTCTTGGCGGAGCCGGGTTACCGTTTCGGCCATGAGCAGTGAGTCACCCCCAAGCGCATAGAAGTCATCATTGCGCCCAACCTCCGTGGTGTCGAGGACATCGCGCCAGATAGTCGCTATCTGCTCTTCCGTTTCGTTGCGTGGAGGATCGATCCGGTTGTTGGGGCTTCCCACCGGTTCTAAGCAGAGTTGCGCTAGGGCCTTGCGGTCTACCTTGCCATTTGAGGTTAACGGCAATTCCGGTAGTACATTGACGGAAGCCGGAACCATGTAACCCGGTAGGTGAGCACGCAGGTAGCCCAGAATGTCTTCACTGTTGAGCGTGGGGACATCGTCGTCATCGGCACCAACGATGATGAGTCGTTGCCCGCATTCGCGCAACGGGTCACTAGTGTTTGGGTACTCCGCGATGCGGTGCATCTGGGTATCCCTGAAGACCTGATCCCACTGCGCGTCCTCGATGAACACCTTGTGTGATTCCGCACGGTGGTCCGTGAAATCAACCAGATTCATCTTGATGGACACCGAGATAAGGGCTGCGTAAAGTTCAGTGATCGGCTCTACTATGACGATCACGCCCCCGGGGCGGCGCAGCTGCTTTAAGCGGGTGAATGACTCCTCGATATTTACTGAATTATGCAGTACGTTGGCGCACAAAATGATGTCGTAACCGCCGAACTCTACATCTTGCGATGTGCAGTCTGAGTTCATATCAAACAGGCCATAGGTCATGGCACCACAATGCGCGAACATTTTTTGGGCTTTATGTAGGAAGAATGTCGAAATATCGGTGAAGCGGTATTCGATTACGTTCTCGGGGAGTCGGCTAACAATTTTTTCCGTCGTAGCACCTATGCCAGCGCCGACCTCGAGGATCCTTACCGGATGATCAGCGTGGTGCTCGGCAATGCCGATCACTGCCTCTGCGGCCGCAGCATTCATCGCCTTGCTAATGCGGTTTTCGCCGTAAATGGTGCGGGCGTTATGGGTATCTCCCTCCGGGAAGAACACCTCGGTGGGACTGATCTCTCCGCGCAACTGGGAAAGAAGCGCCTCAGCTGCGTGCCGTTGGTAATTGAATAATTCCTTACTGTTATTGATTTCCGCTTCCATGTTGCCGAACTGATCCCAGGCCTCTCCGAACACGAAGAAGTCCAGGGTCTGTTGGCTGACAGTCCAACCCTCATCATCCTTAGTGGCTAAGCCTTCTCCAGTCAGAATATTGAGCCAACGGGTTATGAGTTCGCGATACTCTTCGGAGGGATGGATCGCCGCGGTGATTTCCGTAAGAGTGTGGTATTTTCCTGCAACGAGGAAAACACCGGCTTGTTGGAAAGCCGCGAGCAAAGCAGCCATCGCGGCTTCGTTTCCCAGCCGCATCCATGTGGCAAATATTCCCGTGTCAAGGCTCGTATCTGCAGGTGTCCAGCGCTGCTCAAGCATTGTACGGAGCTCCGAGTTTCTGATTTGCCCAGCATCCTTGAGCTCATCTTTGTCGCTCTGTGCATCAGTGACGAAAGCATGTAGTTTAATTGGGTCACTGGTTTCCTGGGTGAGTACTATAGCGCGTTCGACGAAGTCGTTGGATTCGAGGACTCCTTCTATCTCGCCGGTTTCCACTCGATAGCCGTTGATTTTTAGTTGATTGTCCCGACGGCCGTGAAACTCGATTACGCCGTCTGGGCGGTAGCTTCCTATATCCCCGGTAGCGTACATACGTGTGCCATGCTTTTCGGAAAAGAAAAATTTCTCTGCTGTGGAGGTTGGATCGTTGAGGTAACCGGTGGCTAGGCTTTCCCCGGAAATATGGATTTGCCCTCGCACCCAGTCCGGACACTCATTGCAGGCCTCGTCGAGCACCCACATTCCTTGGTTGGGTAACGCGGTACCATATGGTATGCTAGTTTCATTTGTGTGACAGGTCATCGGGTGGAAAATCGACCATATTCCGCCCTCCGTGGCGCCGCCGAGGCTGATGAGTTCAGCATTAGGGAAGTGGGGTGCAGCATGCGCTGGGAGAGTGCCCGGGATCCTGTCTCCGGACAGCATAACCAGGTCTAGGCTGAGGATGTTCGGGTGACGGGTCACCTCTACCTCTCGCACAAGCATTTGGAACAGTGCAGGAACAGAGTTCCAGGTATCGACGTTGTTATCAACAAGGAAATCGATCCATTTGCTGGGGTTTCGCGATTCCTCGTCTAACGGCAGGACCAAAGTGCCACCGCTTGCGAAGGTACCGAAGATGTCATACACGGATAAGTCAAAGGATAACTTCGATACCCCCAATACCGTGCGTCTTTTATTTCGGCCGAGGAGATTGTTCACGCTATCTATGGTGTTCATTGCAGCCGAGTGCGTAACGACAACACCTTTTGGAATTCCGGTGCTGCCTGAGGTGAAGATGATGTAGGCGGTTTCGGTGGGGGAAACCGGTGAGGCTATGGTGCCACTGTACTGTATCGGGCTGAGAGTATCGACGTTGATGTTGGAGATATCGGTATTTTCTTCGGAGAAATGAGAATTAGTGATGACGTTGGCAGGACGACACGCTTCTATCATTGAACGTTGGCGGATTGCGGGTTGCTCGTGATCGATCGGCACGTAGGCTGCACCAGTTGATACCACGGCAACAGCGGCAGCTATTTGCCATACTCCGTTACCTAGGACGATGGCAATGTAATCTCCGGGACCGACATCAGAGAGCTCATGCTGTAATGCCCCGACGTAGCCAGCCAGATGTTGGTAGCTGTAGGTTTTTCCGCCACACACCAGCGCTGGCTGGTGTGGGTGCTGCTGGACGTTATCCCAAAACCCGTCGTGGAGGCATCGGGTGGTCTGCTGTACGTGGGTTTTGTGAATGCGGTTACGGATGGCGATCGTCTTATCGGGCAAGTGGACTGAATCAGTTTCCTGCCACGCCGAACCGTCGTCGACCAGGCGATCGAGTAGGTCGGTAAATGACTCCCACATGTCGTCGATCAACGCCGGTTCAAAGACGTCCTCTCGCACGTCCCAGTTGACGTTGCAAGAGCCTCCGTCCTGGAATGCCTGACAGTCAATCCATACCTGCGGCGTTCGGCTTACGCCGGAGACAAGGTTGTAGGCCGGACCATTGTTGTGCGGTGTGTCTGCACCCAACGCGCTGGTGAATACTACCGGGATTACCGCGGGCTGCCCGGTAGTGCGGGCTATATCGCGCAACACGTCAACCCCGGAATACGCAGCGTGTGATAGCTCTTCGGATAGCTGCTCCTGGGTTGCGTGCACGCGCTCACTAAAGGTTCCAGTGTGCGGATGGCAAGCATGTAGGGTCATCTCGGTAAAGTCTCCGATAATACGGTTGATTCCGGCAATGGCAGAATCTCGGTTCATCGAAGTGACATTGACGCAAAAGTCACTTGTGGAGGACCAACGGCGCAGTACATCGGCGTAGGCGGTAAGTAGCGTCGCCGAAGGAGTGACGCCGTGAGTGCTTGCTGCGTCGGTGAGCTTTGACCATGCTGCTGGCGAGCATCGCCAGGTACGCCGGGTGAAACGCACCGGCATTTCGGATGTGCGATCGGCTGAGGTCAGCGTCGGCAGTAAGGGTTTGCCGGACAACGAGGGGATGATCTCGGACCAGTACTTTTTTGCATTGGTGCGTGCAGCGAAGCCAGCGGCACTCTGGCTGTGGTGGTTACGGGAGGTGATTATATCCCGAAACGTGGTGTCCTCTAGTTCCGGTAGAACGTTACCTGCGTAGAGAGTTAGAAGTTCCTCGACCATCACCCTCACGCTTACAAAGTCGGCGATGATCATGTCCACCGAAAACTGTAGGATGCTGCATTCGTCAAATTGCAAAAGCTGGAATTCGTGCAGTGGCCAGGTGCCCAACGGGTAGCTACGGTTTTCCAATTTTGCGCGGTGACGAAGATACTCGGCGTCCGGGACATCTGGGTTGTGGCCCGCGAGGTCTACAGCTTGTAGCACCGGCAAACTGCGAGATTTAACCACCTGCAGCGAATCCGGTGGAACGACCACTGCAGAGAGCATGTCATGGCGCTGGATGAGTTCGTGCCAGGCCTGTTCAAGGCGGCTGCGATCAAGGCGTTCCGTTCGTATTTCGGCGTAGCTGTGGCACCCGGTGCCACCCAGATCATAGCCTTCGTTCTGACCGGTTGCGTATGCGCGCTGAATATCGGTCATGGGGAAGGGGGCGAACCGTGCTTGCTCATCATGCGGAACGGCCTCCCGCTCACGCAACCATGCCAAAACCTTTTCCTTATTTGACCTTAAGGCCGCGAGGTCTTCCTCGCGCAAGGAACCCTTGGGTGAACGGTAGTTGAGTCGATCGCCGTTCACCCATAGCGCTATACCGCGGGATTCAAGGTCGTTAATCAGCGCTGTGACATCCATGTTATCTCTCCTGTGTTCCGGTGGTTGGGGTTGTTTCGCTCAATGGGGGAGGTATGAGACTCCCCCAGCGGCCACATCAGACTCTCGAGACTGAGTGGTTCGGCATGCATAGCTGCTTGGACGGTACATGTGGGACCCAGTAATTGTCCGGTGCGCGCCCAGACTGCGCACAATGCCAGGAGGTATTCGGCTTCTTGCGCTTCGTTCTTGGAGCACGCCAACTTGTCATATACTTCGTTCAGAAACTCCGCAATGCCTGCAGGCCAGGTATGGTCGTAGAGGGCGACACGGGTAACGCACGGCTCGATAAGGAGATTCTCATGCAACTGTAGAGTGCTCAAACGATCATCGGCAGCAGTGCTTAGCAAGCCAGCTTGATCTCGTGGGATTGGGGTGTTTGGGTGCCAGATGATGGTTCCGTCAGTCTCGGTGAGCACCAGATTTCCGGCGTGCGTGAAAACAGTTATTCGATGCCCCACGTGAGCGAAATCGTCTGGCTTTTCTGGGTCGTTGTGATTAACCACGCGCAAGCAGAGCGGGGTTTTGCGTATCGAACCGGTGAGCGTAGTGAATATTCCGGTAACTTGGGTGTCGTCATCAAAGCTCCATGGGGTAAAACCGCCGGTAATCCTTCCGATGATATCGAGCGTTGAGAATAGAAAGTGAATGCTACATTCGGCGTCTATGTGGATGATTTTGAACTGCCTGGTTAGTGTTGTTGCGATTTCCAAGTACCGGGATATGGTTGGATTCCAGCGGTAGAAGGTGTTGAGCTTGAACTGCACGTTATTTTTCGCTGCCATCCGGTAGCAATCTACAGAGTCTTTCTTGTGGATCGGGTGCTCCATCACTACATGCTTGCCACGGCTTAAAAACTCTAGGGCGAGCTGCGTGCCGGAACCGCCAACGACGCTAGATCTGACCACCACACAGGCAAGATCAAAAGCGGGGAGATCTTCGATCTTGGTACACAGAGGTACGCCTAGCTGCTCTGCCAGCCGGCGCGACTGTTCGCTGCCCTGAGATAGGATTGCTACCAGCGAAAATTTATCCGCAAGCTTTTTTATCCCGTTGATGTATATACGGCCAAATGTTGTGCCGCATACGACGACGCGTACAGTGTTCATGCGACGGGCCTTTCTAGGTTCTGAGCCGAAATACCGGGGTTTTTAAATGAAGCCTGCATCGTCGTCATCACTCCATTGAGGTGCGTCGGTAGTTGCTGTAGGGCCGACGATTTTAATGTCGACGTTGTAAGAGGCCAGTGACGAGAGGACAGTTTGAGGGGCCGGCAGCTCATAGCCCCATTTCGGCCCGGTTAGTAGTTCGTCGCGGATAACGCTTTTTGTCGCTTCCGCAACAAAAAGAGCGGTGATGAAGGTGGAGTCCGGTGCGTGGACACTGCCTGAGACGCGAACAGGGCGGCCCCGTAGGGTGCCGTGGACAGTGGCTTGGATGGCAAACCAGTGGTTCTTTCCGGCATCGAGTTTGGTCTTCGCTGCAGCTATGTCTGCGCACAAATTCATGAGCGTGGTTGGGTCTGATATGTCGGTTTGTGAGAGCGCACGTAAAAGTAACTGCTGGGTGTCCCGGTCCGGTATGGCCGTGACCCCTATGAGGCGCGGAATAGAGAAATCTTGGGCCATCTTGCGTAGCTCGTTGGTGACGAACGGGCTTGCTATGAGTCCGTCATCGCTTGGGAAAGGTTCCAGATCTTCAGCGTGGATGCTCCCAGGTTGGTAAGCCACGAGGTCGCCGTCGACAATCATCTTCCCAGGATGTCCGTAGGAGTTGTGGGTACTTAGCACCACATCGACCAGACCCGACAGCCCGCCCCGGTCGCGTCCACCAGTGCAGAGAGTTACCGATTGACAGTCGTCGATTAGGCCCGCCAGGTGGCGTAGTAATAGACCGCTGAGACCGGGGGTAGCGCCGGCGTTGACCACGCACGGACGGTTGGTGGGATAGTTGTCGAATGAGTTGGCTCCGAACGGGTCTATATAGCCCACTGAGTCTGGTAGTGCCGACGCTACTGAGGTCTTGAGAAGACATGACGGTCCGGCGCAGTTGACGACGACATCAAGGTCACGGGAAAATTTGTTGACAGATTCCTCGTCGTGAGCGTCAACGATAGCGGTGCGCTCATCTGATGTGTGGTGAGACCGATTCCCGCAGTTCACCATATGTCCGCTAGCGCGCAACAGTGCGGCTACTTGGCGGCCTACTTCGCCATGCGAACCGAGAACCCCCACTCTTGCCGTCTCTCCTGTGCGAACCACTCAATGTCCTTTTCTTAGCGAGCACATAACGCCAAATAGGGCCTGTTTAGGTTAGGCTACCCTGCGCGGCAATGAGTTGCAATAGATAGAGGGTAAAACGGCTCTTCCCAATCTAGAGTGCGTAGCAACATAGCTACCTGGCTGGGGGTAGGGGTCGTTGGGCCGGGTCAAAAGGATAGGCAGGGGGTGTTTTGGTGGTGTCGTGGCATAGCAAGAGGCCCTAGACGGTGCAAGATGGTCGTTATCACACAGTCCATCCAGCCACCTAGGGCCCTGACCATGAACTTGTGCAGGTATCAAGCTCCGGGTTTCGTAGAGGCTGTTTTCTTGGTTTTCTACGCCACAGAGGATGCGACAGCGGTGGTGGTGGGGACCTGACCCCCATGTGGTGGACACCTGATAT
>NZ_KV789205.1:0-729 GCF_001807495.1 Corynebacterium sp. HMSC08C04
AACTCAATACACAAAAAAGGGAGAGGTTCTAGAACACCACCGTTCTAGAACCTCTCCCTTTTTTGTGTTTTCACCACACCTGGCAAACAAACCCCAACAGTTCAAAAAGCACTCAACCACCCGGGTTGGCACCGCACCTGCATTCGAACCAACCAACAGGCCCACAACGCCCGGTTTCGGCGGCTTCGATGGGTCGAACGCAGCTTTGTTCACCATATGAACTATCCCAGGCAACTGCGGTGTTCATTATCGCGTGGTTTATGGACTATACGGATCAGCCTTCTAAATTGTCACTGTGCCTAAAAACAGAGTGAATTAGAGATTGGTTCCGCGCGGATGAAGAGTTGGGACCTGCATTCAAACCATCGAGAAGCGTTGCGGCCGCTAGATTTCATGGCGTCGATGGTTCGAATGCAGGTTCTGTCCGCTTCTGAGTTTAAATGCGGCTTTCGATGGTTGATTAGGATAGGGCCCCGCTTGGTTAATGCCGATGAGATCTTTCCCCAAGGCCGCTAACTCCGGAGAAGCTGAATACATCATCTTTCGTTGCCTTGTTCTGACGGCGCTTGAGCAATCAACCTGGTTGTTATCGGCCTTGGATCAGGGAATCCATGGCTGGAGGTCTTGTGATCGCAGGGGTATTTGCGGCGTCAATTATTCACTCAAGCCACACCGGTTTTCCAATAGTGCTCCTGTTGTCAGATGCGAGTTTTTGGTACCGGTGTTCTG